>JANMKJ010000148.1:0-3875 GCA_031371945.1 Rhodobiaceae bacterium | reverse complement strand
GGCATCGAGGCCCCGCCAAAGGCAAAAAAGGACATCACGGCCGTGCTATTGGGTCTTGCCAAGAAGCAACGGCGCTTGAGCGATCTGCATAACATTCGTATCCGGAAAACCGATCAGGGCTTATTCATACATTACCATTGCCGTTTTGCGCCGGAAGAAACCATTGATGATGTCCACGCCATTGTTGACCAGATCGAAAATGGCTTGCAGGACAAGTTCCCTACCATCCGCCGAGTCATTGCCCATGCGGAACCCATTGGGTGTGTGAGGCTCAATCACTGATGCGGTTGATCAGGCAAACGGACTACCGAATCATGCCGTGGAAGAATGGTGGTGGCACCACAACCGAGATATTTGCTTCACCTGAGGGTGTGATCGATTTTGACTGGCGCGTCAGCATTGCCACCGTAAGCGCCGATGGTCCGTTTTCCACTTTCCCCGGGTTCGAGCGCCATATCATGGTGCTTGAGGGCAATGGCATGACGCTGGAGGTTGAGAACGCCGGTACGGTCGACTTGGCGTCGCTGCGGCCTTATTCCTTTTCGGGCGATTCCCGTGTCGATGGCAGGCTCAGGTCAGGGCCGGTCAAGGATTTCAATCTGATGGTACGCCGGGATTTTGGCGTAGGCACACTCCAGGTCCAGCAAACCGATAAGCCTTGCCGGCTCGGCGGCAGTAAAAGCCAATTTCTCATTTATACCTTGTCGAAGCATAGCATCCTGCTAGACCCCGACGAATTCCATGTATTTCCGGCAGGAGAAACGCTGGTTATTTGTGAGGTCAGTCCTTGATCCCGGCCTGCACCAAGCGCTTGAGTTTCTCGATCTCGCCTTCTGGAATCTGCACTTTGTTGGCAATTGAGAATGCCTCGCAGAAGCTCAGTTCAAGAAGGCCCAGGAGGGTTGGCAGGCCTGCAGACTTCGCCATATTTCGCAATTCGAGGAGCATATCCGTGATATATTGCGCCATCTCGCGCTCTCTGGCTTCTTTTTCTGCGGCTTTGTCATTGATATTGTTCATGGAGTCGCCCATCAGTTAAGTTGTTCGCGTCCCCCAGACACTTCAGCACTTTAAGCGTGTTTGTAGTATTTGAAATATACTACACGTTGCATTCGGGTGTATTTGTTAGATGTGACCATTTCGCTCAGAACTTGCAGTTCGGCAGAGATGCCTATATGTGACCCTCCGTTTGAAGGTCAGGAATTGAAATGACTGTTGTCGTCGTTGAGTCGCCCGCCAAGGCAAAAACCATCAATAAATACCTCGGTTCTGGCTTTACTGTGCTGGCGTCCTACGGCCATGTGCGAGATCTGCCTCCGAAGGACGGCTCGGTTCGGCCCGACGAAGATTTTGCCATGGATTGGGAAGTCGACAGCAAGTCGTCCAAGCGGTTGGCGGATATTGCCGATGCCTTGAAGAATGATGACAGCCTCGTTCTCGCAACCGACCCTGACCGGGAGGGAGAAGCGATTTCCTGGCATGTCATGGAAGTTCTCAAGAAGAAGGGCGCCCTCAAGGGCAAGAAAGTCCAGCGCGTAGTATTCAACGCAATTACCAAGCAATCCGTACTCGAAGCCATGCAGCATCCGCGGGATGTGGACGCTCCGCTGGTTGACGCCTACCTCGCCCGCCGGGCCCTTGACTATCTTGTTGGATTTACCTTATCGCCGGTGCTGTGGCGGAAATTGCCAGGTTCCCGCTCGGCTGGCCGTGTCCAGTCGGTGGCTTTGCGCATTATCTGTGACCGCGAGTTGGAGATAGAAGCGTTCAAGTCCCAGGAATATTGGACCATTGATGGTACTTTCGCCACGCCCCAGGGCCAAGAATTTTCTGCCACCCTGCAAGCCATAGCTGGCCAGAAAATAGGCAAGCTTGACATCAAGGACGAAACGTCAGCGCGGGCGATTGAGCAAACGTTGAAAAACGCGCGGGTCGCAGTAGACAGCATCGAAAGCAAGCCTGCCAAGCGCCACCCCTATGCGCCGTTTCGCACCTCCACACTGCAACAGGAAGCATCGCGGAAACTGGGATTTTCATCGGCCAAAACCATGCAGGTGGCCCAACGACTCTATGAAGGCGTGGATATCGATGGAGATACGGTGGGCCTTATCACCTACATGCGAACCGATGGGGTTGATATTGCTCCGGAAGGAATAGCCGCCGCTCGCAATGCCATTCTGAAGAATTTTGGCGAGCCCTATCTGCCATCGGCGCCCCGCCAATATGTGACCAAAGCCAAAAATGCCCAGGAAGCGCACGAAGCCATTCGCCCGACGGAACTTGGCCTGTTGCCGTCGGCTGTACGGTCTGCGCTGGATGGCGAACAATTTGCGCTTTATGAGCTGATCTGGAAACGTACCATTGCCAGCCAGATGGAAAGTGCCGAATTTGAACGCACCTCCGTTGACCTGGGTGCAACGGGCCAGGACGGCAAACACTATACATTCCGCGCCACCGGCTCAGTTGTGAAATTCGATGGCTTCCTCAAGGTCTATAACGAGGATCTCGATGATGGCGAGGACGAGGATGCCCGCCGGTTGCCCGCCATGGCCAGGGGTGACGGCATCGGTGTTCGCAAAGTGGCAGCCGAACAACATTTCACCGAACCGCCGCCGCGCTATTCCGAAGCTTCCATCATCAAGAAAATGGAAGAGCTGGGCATCGGTCGCCCGTCGACTTATGTATCGGTACTTTCCACCATTCGTGACCGTGGCTATGTGCGTCTCGACAAGAAGCGGCTCATTCCCGAAGACAAAGGACGGATCGTCACTGCCTTTCTTGAATCGTTCTTTAGCAAGTGGGTGGAATATGATTTCACGGCCAGCTTGGAAGAGCAGCTTGACCGGGTCTCCAATGGCGAGATCAATTGGCGCGACGTGCTGCGCGATTTCTGGAAGGATTTTTCGGCCCATGTTGGCGAAATCAAGGAATTGCGCGTCACCAACGTGTTGGATGCTCTGAACGAGATTCTGGCACCCCACATATTTCCGCAGCAGGCCGACGGCGGCGATCCGCGCAAGTGCCCCTTATGTGCCGATGGGCAATTGTCGCTCAAGCTTGGCAAGTACGGCTCATTTGTGGGGTGTACCAACTACCCAGAATGTAAATTCACCCGCCAGATGACGGCTGGTACCGATTCTGCATCGGCGATTCCCCCGGAAGGAATTGAGCTTGGCGTTCATCCGGATACGGGTGAAAAGGTAACGCGACGCATGGGTCGGTTTGGACCCTACCTGCAGTTGGGCGAAGTGCCCGAAGGCAGCAAGGAAAAGCCAAAGCGTGCATCCATTCCCCGCAGCTTCGATCCGGTGGATGTAGATCTTGAGACGGCCTTGAAATTCCTGTCGCTTCCTCGTGAGGTTGGCATTCATCCAGAAAACCAGACACCCATTCTGGCCAACTTCGGTCGCTTTGGTCCCTATATCCTGAACGATGGTACCTATGTAAATCTGGAACTTGCCGACGAGGTTTTCAGTATCGGCATCAACCGCGCTGTTGACATGATCGCTGAGAAGAAAGCCAAGGGCTTTACGCGGCGTGGCGCTGCGGCAGCACTCAAGGATCTTGGCGCCCATCCAGACGGCACCGGCAATATTCAAGTGTTCAACGGAAAATATGGCGCCTATGTCAAGCATGGCAAGATCAATGCCACCTTGCCAAAGGACAAAACGCCTGAGACCATCACGCTGGATGAAGCTGTAACCCTGATAAACGAGCGTGAAATGAAGGGGCCTGGAAAAAAGAAGCCAGCGCGAAAATCGGCTGCCAAGAAGGCCCCGGCAAAGAAAGTGGCGGCGAAGAAAGCTCCCTTAAAAAAGGTTGCAGTAAAAAAGGCTCCTGCAAAAAAAGCCGCAAAGAAGGCTGCGGCTTAGTTG
>JANMKJ010000346.1:0-2051 GCA_031371945.1 Rhodobiaceae bacterium | reverse complement strand
CTTTGCCGCTTTTGCCGACGCGCCCATGGCCATGACTGCCCACGTGATTTACACCGCGATTGACAAGACAGCCCCCGCGACCTTGTCCCGTAAGGTCGTAAGATCGGTCATTCGAGAGGCTATTGGGTTTCGTGGACTGTTGATGACTGACGATCTCTCCATGAAGGCCCTGTCGGGGACTTTGGCTGAAAAATGCGAAAAGGCCCTCCATGCCGGCTGTGACATGCTTTTGCACTGCAACGGCGTATTGAGTGAAATGCAACAGGTCGCTGCGGCAGCGGGCGACTTGAAAGGCAAAGCCCTGCGACGCGCGCGGGCCGCATTGAAATCGGCGCGTAAGCCACAAGTATTTGACAAGAAGGCTGCCTTAAAAGACTGGGAAATGATCGTTTCAACGTGAAAGTGGGGATAAGCTGCGGACGCTCAAGCGAATCAGTGCCGGGTTTGGGAAGTAAGTGTTTGAAGTTCCAATTGGGAGATACAGTGAAACGTGGTTGATCCAACCGATATCAAAAGTCCCGACCTTTGGCCCGATGGGGACGGACCTTTGCGCAAAGATTCTGCCTCCTCAATGGACGAGGCGCTCATCGTCGACGTCGGTGGCTTTGAAGGACCCCTCGACTTGCTGCTGGAACTGGCTCGCCGCCATAAAATTGATCTAGCCCAGATCTCAATCCTCGCATTGGCAAACCAGTTCATTGCCTACATCGATAGTGCACGCAAAATGCGCATTGAAGTTGCGGCCGATTACCTGGTGATGGCCGCATGGCTCGCCTACCTGAAGTCGCGCATGCTCATTCCGACGCCACCCGGTTCGGAAGAAGTTCCGCCTGAGGATTTGGCAGCACGCCTCGCGTTTCGCCTGCAGCGCTTGCAAGCCATGCGTGATGCCGCAGCAAAACTCATGGCGCGCAATCTCTTCGGACGTGATGTATATGGCCGTGGCAACCCGGAACCGCTCGTCGTTGAAACCCAGCGAGAATATGCTGACAACCTCATTGATCTCCTCAAGGCCTATGCCGAGCGCCGCCAGCGCAAGGCGCGCCACCAGAATTACACCCTCAAACGTCACGCGACATATTCAATCAAGGAAGCCCGCTTGAATCTCGAGCGTTTGGTGGGCACGATGCATGATTGGGGTACCTTTGATACCTGGCTGGCTGAATATCTGGCCGCACCCGGAATGCGTCGCTCGGTGCGGGCATCAAGCTTCACTGCGAGCCTCGAACTTGTCCGCGAAGGCCATCTTGAGTTGCGTCAGGAAGAAGCATTTCGTCCGCTTTATATGCGCCGTCGCGCCTAGTGATTACAGGAAAAAATTATGGTACAGGCAAACATGAGCATTGAAGCCAACAATGAAGATGTGGATCCAGATGTCGATACAACTTCCGCAGTAGTGACCCTCCACCCGCGCGCCGATCGCAGCCAGCATTTGCGCATTGTCGAAGCCATCCTGTTTGCCGCCGAAGCGCCTGTCTCTATGCAGAAGTTGCAGAGCTTCTTTCCAGAGGGCACGGACATTTTGGCACTGCTAACCGACCTTCAGGCAAACTATTCAAACCGCGGTGTAAACCTGGTGCAAATTGCCGGCAACTGGACTTTGCGCACGGCGGAAGATTTGAGTTTTGTTCTGCGCCGCGAAACTTTCGAACAGAAAAAACTTTCAAAGGCCGCCCTCGAAACGCTTTCAATTGTGGCCTATCACCAGCCCGTAACCCGGGCCGACATCGAAGAGATCCGCGGTGTGGCCATTTCCAAGGGCACGCTCGACATTCTCATGGAAATCGGCTGGGTAAAAATGCGTGGCCGCAGGCGTACTCCCGGCAGGCCCGTAACCTATGGCACCACCGAAGCGTTCCTGAGCCATTTCGGCTTGAATGAAGTCATGGATTTGCCCGGTCTGCATGAACTCAAGGGGGCAGGGCTGCTCGATGCCAATTTGCCCCCCGATTTCGATATGCCAAACCCTCGCGGCGGTGATGAACTGGCGAGTGACGAGGATCCGCTGGATGGCGATGAGCAGCTCCCGCTCGAGATGCATTTGCCGGAAG
>JANMKJ010000080.1:0-11650 GCA_031371945.1 Rhodobiaceae bacterium | reverse complement strand
TGTAGCGCAAGCCGTTGAACATTATGAAATGTCCCGTTACGGGACGCTCAAAACCTGGGCCGGCGAGCTCGGAATTGCTGGAGCCGTAAAGCTGCTGGAAGCAACTCTCCAGGAAGAAAAGAAGACCGATGCGGACTTGAGCGAGCTTGCAATTTCGGTGATCAATATGCAGGCTGAAGCAGCCTAAATTACCGTTGCTATGCACCACGGGAAAGCTCTTCCCGTGGTGTTTTCTATTGCCTAAATCATCGTTGCCTGAAGCGCCTTCGGGACCTACTGTCCTGTTCCTGTATTCGACGGGGAGGCACAACTGCGAATGGAAGACGGTAAGAAACGGGTGGCATGGGACGTGGCCTGTTTTGGCGAATTGGTGATGGACATGGTCCCCCACTCGATAGTCGATAGACAATGGTTTTATCTGCCAAGCCCTGGAGGTGCCCCTGGCAATGTCGCGGTTGGACTTGCAAAACTTGGCCGGCGTGCCGTGATGCTGAGCAAGGTTGGCGACGAAGCCTTCGGCAGCTTGATCATCTCTGCTTTGCAAAGTTATGGCGTTGGTACCGCTGGAATTGTTCGGGGAGCGCACGAAAAGACGGGCCTGTCAGTCGTAACCCATGGCCCTGCCGGAGAACGGGACTTCATATTCTATCGCGACCACCCAGCCGATCTCGCCATTGATGCAGATGATGTGAAAACAGAACTGATCGAAAATGCATCAATTGCTCATTTTGGTGTGGTTCCCCTTTCTGCAGCGCGATCGTCAGCAGCACAGCGCAAGGCGGTTAGCATTGCCAAGGCGGCGGGAAAATACGTTTCATTCGATCCCAACTTCAGGCCTGCGCTTTGGCCAAATACCAGTTCGATGTTGCAAGCAGCGCGGGAATGCATTTCGCAGGCTGACATTGTGAAACTCAGCGAAGATGAGCTTTTCGCTTTGGCTCCAGGTTGTACAATCGAAGAAGCTGTCCGCTCGCTTTGGTGCAAGGGGCTGAAGATCGTGACCGTAACTAAAGGCAAACAGGGAGCGGAACTCTTCACCGACACCGGAAAGTTATCTTGCGAGGGCTTTGCGGTTGACGCCATCGACACGACGGCCGCCGGAGACGCCTTCATGGCGTCACTTCTATCCGGACTTATCGACATCGGCATGGCCAAGCACGGGGAAGAGCAACTGGCGCTCATCTTGCGTTCAGCCTGTGCCGCTGGCGCCCTCGCGACAACTGTGCGGGGCGCGATGGCCAGCCTGCCTGACGCGAAAGCCATTGCCCAACTTCTCAGGAGCTGACTGCTCTGTCAGCTCGCGAAATTGGGATTTGGCTCAAGCCCGACGCCATTGCCCTTGCCAATCACCAGCTTGCGCATACCGCGGGCAAGAATTTCGGCATAGTCATGGCCCGCATCGGCATTGCATACCCAAACGAAAACGAGGGGAACACTGCCCGTGTTCACCGAGCGATGGGCCCAATCAGGAGGAATGAAGGCGCAGCTTCCCGGCTTCATGTCAACGGTGCGGGTTTCTCCGTCGCGGGATTCAAACAGAAGTAATCCCTCGCCGGACTGGGTGTAATATATTTCGCCCCGATCCCGCCTCTGATGAAAATGCCCACGGGTCATGAAGAACTCTTCACCGACTTGGCCCGGATACATGGTTGTCGTGCCAAATGTAATGTCGGATCCAGGCTGGATAAATTCCACGACCTCGTAGGCGATGATGTCTCCGCTGGTAGCAAGGATGGCATCAACAGCTTTTTGGTCTCGGTAAATACCGCGAATTTCTGCCAGGCGTTTCGTATACTTTCCGGTTGAGGGAGATACATCCCCGGTTTTTGCATCAATTGAAACACCTACTGGAAGCACTTGATTTCACCTTGCTTGCGATTAAATTGTTGGGCGAGGTAACGCGGTCAGTTCCGCCCTGTCAAGTCGTGTGAGAAAGCTGTTGGAACTTCACTATGGCAAAAACTATCGCGAACCAGAATCCGCCGGCTTCCGAACTCATTTCGGGGAAAATTGCAGAATTAGGTGACTGGCGCGGGGAAACCTTGGGCCGAATGCGTGCGCTCATCCAGGCCGCCGACCCGGACGTTATCGAAGAATGGAAATGGATGGGAACGCCGGTTTGGTCCCACGACGGGATAATCTGCACCGGAGAAACCTACAAGAAAGTCGTGAAGCTGACCTTTGCCAAAGGTGCTTCATTGAAGGACCCCGCCAAATTGTTCAACTCCAGCCTGGACGGCAATACCCGCCGCGCAATTGATATTCCTGAGGGAGTGGAAATCAACGCTGCCGCCATCAAGGCGCTCGTTAGGGAGGCCATTGCGTTTAATGCTTCAGCCAAATTGAAATCTACCAAGAAGACAAAATCCTAGAGCAAATTCCCTAACGCCGACAGCAATTCGTAGGACTTGAGCCTTGCTCTGTGATCGTAAATTGCGGTGGCGACCATCAATTCATCAACGCCGGTTTTCGCCAGGAAATCCTGCAGCAACCTGCGGAGTGTTTCGGGCGAACCGACAAAGGAACAGGCCAGCATGCGCTGGACGTGCGCCTTTTCGGCAGCAGTCCAGTAAGCTTCAATATCTTCAATTGGGGGCGTCAAATACCCCCTCGACCCACGCACCATTTCGGTAAAGCGCACTTGCAGCGACGTATAAAGATGTTGTGCTTCTGCATCCGTTTCAGCCGCAATGACGTTTACGCCCGCCATGGCATAGGGTTTTTGCAATTGGGCCGATGGTGCAAAATTGGCGCGATAGGTTTCCAGTGCGGGGATCAGAGCATCTGGCGCAAAATGTGAGGCGAAAGCATAGGGCAACCCGAGATGGGCCGCGAGTTGGGAACCAAAAAGGCTTGAGCCCAGAATCCACAGGGGCACGTTAGTGCCTGTTCCCGGGACGGCCTGGATAGTTTGACCGGGTTGCAGTGGGCCAAGCAAGGCCTGAAGTTCCACAACGTCCTGCGGAAATTGGTCGGATGCCATGGGATCAACCCGCAGGGCCCGCATGGTTTGACGATCGGTTCCGGGGGCACGCCCCAAGCCTAAGTCAATGCGATTGGGGTAAAGCGATTCCAGCGTACCAAACTGCTCCGCGATGACGAGCGGGGAATGATTGGGCAACATAACGCCCCCTGCTCCCACACGAATTGTCGAGGTATTTGCTGCGATGAAACCTATCACCACCGAGGTGGCGGCACTTGCAATCCCTACCATGTTGTGGTGCTCGGCTACCCAATAACGGCGATAGCCCCAGCGCTCGGCATGTTGGGCCAAGTCCCGGGCATTTTGAAGGGCAAGTGCGGGTGAACCGCCTGCAATTACGGGGGCCAAATCAAGAATTGAAAGTGGAAGCATGAGGATTTCTAGCACATGGTCGAACCGGACAGGAATGCGTCTGGGGCGGATTAGTTATGCTGCCTTGTCCTGCAACATCGTTTCGCTATGGGCGTGGCACTCCCAGCCATTGGACCCCTTGACCCAGGTGGAACTGTCGGCGGCACGCATTTCCTGTTGCTTGCCATTCATCAAAACCTGCTGGCGCACCGTATAGGCAATAATCGCTACATTGGGTGCTGGCGTGGAAACCTGAACGTCATCAAATGAATACGACTCCAATGACCAATTGCCCTCAATTGTCATTTTTTCCATCTTGTCTTTAGCAATGGTCATCACGCCCTGCGCACCGGTGACTAAACTTTCCTTGCCGGAGAGTTCCGCGGTGCGTGCTCCATCCTTCCGCTTCATCGCATCCCAATAGGATTTCTCCATGGCAATGACATCGTCCTTGGTGGGGGCTTGGGTATCTGACATGGGGAACTCCTGGATTTATAAAGATACTAACCCCGCTTGGCATGTAAAGTTCCCGGTGACTTACTGCCAGTCCCCGCCTCAAGTCCATTAGTTTGCCACGGGACTTAAGCTTTTCAGGATATTGGATGCGTCGGTGTTTATTTCACCCACGATGTCCGCAGCTGGTTGCAGCCGCTTCACCAAACCCACCCCTTGACCGGCCCATAACGAGAGTGCCTCGATATCTCCGTCAGCATCGGATCCGGGAGTATAAGCACGGTACTTCACTATTTCTCCGAGTGACTTGGAGTGGGCAATAATTTCGCCTTGACCAGGGCGTTTGCCTGCCTCGGGGCGACCTGCCCCTTCCCACTCAGTGACCGTACTATTGCGAAGCACGCGATGGGGAGCGTTCGGCCAATTCACATCGAACAAGTCTTCCAGATGCACGGTGTCACTCTCCGACGCCTTCAGCAATCGGTCTTGGTAATGGGGATGGACAAAAGCCTCGCTGCTGGCCAAGAATCGCGTTCCAATCCAGGCACCTGCAGCGCCGAGACACAACGCGGCCGCCAATCCCCGCCCGTCTGCAATGCCACCGGCTGCAACAACTGGCACAGAGCCTACCGCGTCAACCACTGCCGGCACCAAGGCCAAGGTTGCAACTTTGCCCCAAACATGGCCACCGGCTTCCCACCCTTGTGCCACAATAACATCGGCACCATTGCCGACTGCAACTTTTGCCTCTTTGGCCGTACCCACAGTTTGCATGACGCGGGCGCCACCAGACTTTGCAACCTCAACCAACTTTCCAGCGTCGCCCCAGAAGAATGAGACCACTGGCACCCGCTCCTTGAGGCAGGCCTCCAGCCGTTCCTCCTGCGGAAAATCAAGATTGAGATTTACCGCGAAAGGCTTGTCGGTGAGGGACCTAATCTCGCGAATTTGGCTACGAAGTGTTTCCATATCAGCGCGCCATAACGGGATTGTCCCGAGGCCGCCAGCATTACATACTGCAGCCGTCAATTTTGGTCCGACGGCAACACCCATCGGCGCCAGGACGATGGGAATATCAATGCCAAGTAGGTCGCATAGTACGGTTTTCATGGAACTGATCCCTGCCAACTGGTACCGAATGCTCAGGCTACGTCCCAATGTTGACGAAGGTCAAGGTGGGTGTGGGGGTGGTTTCAAATAATTGGGGAAATGTCACTCGGCATCTATCGGGAACAAAAACCTGACTTCTGAACCTGGAGACAGATTGTCGAATGCCAGTTTAGTATGCAGCTGTTTTGCAAAGGCATGAATAATGCGCATTCCCAACCCACGCGATGTGTGTGGGTCAAATTTCGCTGGAAAGCCGACCCCCTCATCGCGAACAGTTATCAGGATATTCCTGTCACCATCACGTTTTACGCCCACCCATATTTTACCGCCTGCGCCTGCAGGATAGGCATACTTCACTGAATTGGTGATCAACTCGACGACGATGAGCGCAACGGATATCGCGTTGTCGACCTTTATTGCAATGCCACGCTGCGCATCGACGGCAATTGTGCAATTGATACCAGACGAATCCACGTCTTCGCAAACCTCCTCGACATAGGCGCCAAGATCCATGCTTTCGATGTAGTTGTTTCGGTATAGCCGCTCATGGGCGCGGGCAATTGCACTCACCCGTCGCGCCGTTTCCTCAAATTGCGCAGCCGTTTCAGCATTCCCGGCGCGTCCCTGCATCTGAAGCAGGCTCGCCACAATGGCTAGGCTGTTTTTAACGCGGTGGTTCATCTCCTTCACAAGGAACTGCTGGCGCGCCAAAGCGGCCTTGAGATGGCGTTCATTGCGCTCGCGTTCGATTGCCATGCCAAGCACGTTTGCGCTGCCTTGCAGGAAAGCCAAATCATGCTGCACGAACTCATGGTCCGATTTGCTGTCAACTTCGAGAACGCCAAACGGTTTGCCATCACCCTGCAGAATCACGTTCATGGCCCTTCGAATTCCGTGTCGGATAAGGAGTTCGGGTGTACTGAAACGCTCTTCATTTTCGAGATGATTTGAAATCACCGCCTTGCCGGTGCGGAGCGCAAATCCGGCAGGAGATTCCAGGTCTGCCCCGACACTCGCTACTCCGACCACGCCCTTGTGCCAGCCAACGCCTGCCACGACCTGCAACCGGTTTTCTTCTGGGATATGCCGCAGGACCTTGCAAAACTGAACATCAAGCCCTTCCGCAGTGAGGCGCACGGCTTTCTCCAGCAAGTCATCAAATGAGGCGCCATGCAGGGCAAACACACCAAGCTCCGAGAGTAGTTCCTGCTGGCGAATTCGCTGCTCGAGAGACTTCCGCGTCAAGTCCGGTCCATTATCAGTTGTCGCCGGTTCGACGACTGGCGTTGCTTTGGCGACAGACATTGTGCGTTGGACTTTCCTTATGACGACGACAGATAGAAATAGTTTTTACACTATATGGGGGGTCGTGCGACTACTCCAGCCAAACAGCCAATATTGGACTTTTTTGTGTCCACTCCTCTGCCGAGGCACGCAGGAACCGATGTTGAGGCGGAGGGTTAGACCATTCGGCCAACGTTACTTGACGGGCAAACTGTCTTCAATCAAGTTTGTGAGTTGAAGGGAGGACTCATTTCATGGCCAAGGATTTGCAAGGACTTGAGGTAACGGGGACATCGGCTTCGGCGGCTGCTGTCGATGGCGCAATCGCAGACTACTATGCCTGGAAAGGTGACCCGGTAGGGCTCCTGCAGGCGGCTGCCACACAAGACGAGGCTTTCTCTCTGGGCCAAACTGCCACCGCATCGCTCCTGTTGCTTGGCGGCTTTCGGGGTGACCAGCCCGCGGTTGTGTCTGCGCTTGCTTCCGCGAGCGCCGCGGCGCCGGGAGCAACGTCCCGGGAGAAGCGTCACCTGAACGCGGCTTGTGCCTGGGCCGATGGCGCTCTCATCCGGGCCACAGAGATCTGGGAAGACATATTGCTCGACCACCCCACGGATGCCCTGGCACTCCGGTTTGCCCACGATACCTATTTCTACCTGGGCCACTCCATGAGCATCCGAGACTCGATCGCTAGGGTGCTTCCCGCCTGGGATCCGGGACGGACACATTACGGTTATGTGCTTGGCCAATACGCCTTCGGGTTGGAAGAAACTGGCGAAATGCGCCGGGCCGAAGACCTGGGGCTGCAAGCCATAGCCATTAATCCCGAAGACGGGTGGGCTGTTCATGCCGTTGCCCATGTCCTTGAAACTGAAAGCCGCCAGCAAGAGGGAATAGATTTTCTCAGGCGTTCACAGCCCAACTGGAGCAAGGCGCAGGCCTTGGCCATTCATAACGGCTGGCACCTTGCCCTCTACCTGATAGAGGAAGGGCAGTTCGCCAGCGTTCTCGCTGACTATGACAAATATGTTGCGCCGAAACTGAAGCTGGATTCATTGCTAGATCTTGTTGACGCCGCGGCCCTCCTGTGGCGGCTCGAACTTGCGGGTGCAGACGTCGGCGATCGGTGGGGCCCCGTCGCAGAGCAGTGGCTTACCCATGCCGACGATCACGTTCTCGTCTTCAACGACCTACACATTGCGCTGGCCATCTCCCGCGCTGGTGATGCGAGCACCGTCGAACGCTTCCTATCGTCGATGGACGCGTATGTGGCAGATGGTTTGGGCGACAACCGCGAGTTTACCCGCGATGTAGGCCGCTCGCTGATCGATGCCGTCCTTGCTTTCGCTGCGGGCGACTATCGCCGTACGATAGAGTTGATCATGCCCATTCGCTACAAGGTCATCCGCATTGGCGGCAGCCATGCGCAGCGTGATCTCATTACGCAAACGCTTATCGCTGCCGCTGAACGGGCGGGCGACTGGCCGCTTGCGCAAGCACTTCTTGCCGAGCGGGTGGCAGTACGTCCGACCGAGCGGGTCAAAGGCCACCACAGTCGAGCCCGCAATATGACAAGATCGCATTAACGTCAAAACGACCGGTGCAAGCCTAAGCTTTCTCCGAACCAGTTTACCTATCGTCGTGGTTGCGCGGTCGATGCACGCATAATCAGCCGAGGCGGCAGCAGTTCGCGCCGAACCGGACCGGGCTCGAAGATTATCCGGGCAGCGATACGCCCTTTCTCTGCCGCCTTGCCATCCACCGTCGTGAGGGCGGGAGTGGATTTGGCCGCTTCCGGTATTTCGTTGAAGCCCACCACCGAGAGATCACGCGGCACGGAAATTTCACGTCGCCGCGCTTCGTCCAGCATGGCAATTCCTTGCATCACGCCCATCGACAATATCGCCGTTGCATCGGGTGCCACATCCAACATCATCGCGGCGGCATCGCCATCCCACGGTTGAGCCTGAACGATTGGCACGTCTGCGATATCTAGACCCGCCTCTGCGAGCGCCTCGGCATAACCCAGGAGCTTTTCTTGATCCGTTGCCATGCCTGCAGCTTCGGGTCCACGCGGAACCCCTGGCGGATGATAGCGGGTTGGTCCAAATCCACGAAGAAACGACATGATACCAAACCGACGGTGGCCCAATTCTATGAGATGGCGTGCCGCTAGATAGCCGCCTGCCCGTGAATCCACCCGCACGGAACTGACATCAGGGCCAGCATCCACATCCATGACAACGTACGGCAGGCGCCGCAGCCGCGCGGGTTCGGTTTCGTGGAGGTGTTCAATGCGACCAAAAATAAATCCGTCAACGAGTGCGGTTCGAACGCCGCCGTTGCCGTTCCTGTCCGGGATAATCACAAGACTGGCACCCAACTCATCGCAAGTTTCCGCCACACCCAACAAAAACTGGTGGTAGACGGGATTTCTAAGCGAGTCTGAGACACCCCATTCACCCGGCGGCACGATGCCAATCGCGTTGACCTTACCGTGCCGCAGTAGCTTGGCTTTCGGGTCCGGCCCTAGATAGCCGAGGGCCAATGCGGCTTCGGCAACTCTTTCGCGCACTTCGGCGCGAACGATTTCCGGGTGCGCAAACACATTGGAGGCGGTACTGCGCGAGACCCCCGCTTTGTTGGCAACATCTCTTAGAGTGGGCATTGAGGAATGATTCACAAACGCGTTATAGGGGATTAATTGGATCGATCCAATATTTTCTTGACACGTCTCAGATGGGTATGTTATTGCCGCTTTGGATCGATCCAACTCGCAGCATTGGAGGGACTGATGAAGGAAACTCATGAGAACTCAAATCCAGCAACCTGGGATCCTGCGTTGGATGCCGTCATGGCCGCTCCAAAACACCACAAAGTGATTTTCGAGAACGAAAGTTTGCGTGTCCTCGAAGTTACGCTGGAGCACGAGGATGAGGAACCAGTCCATCACCATCGTTGGCCGTCAGTCTTTGTTTTCGACCAGGTCCAAGGCCCAGTCCATGATATGGCCCCTGACGGAACGCAGCTGCCACCAAACCGGGACGTCATCGAAGCGATTCAATCCTGGGATGGACGGGGATGTCTGGTAGTTAAAATGGCGCCTCAGCCCGCTGGACGTGTGCTCAATGCTTCAGGAAAAACGATCCATGGCATCAGGGTCGAGATGAAGAACGCCTGAACATCGCCCGATCACTAATTTCTAATCCAGGATAAGCATTTTACACCGCTGGCTGTTGCTGCGTGACACAGTGAATTGCCCCTCCTTGTTCCGTCATACCGATGGCCGAAATCCCGACGACTTCGCGATCGGGAAAGTGCTCAGCCAGAATGGCCTTGGCTCGGAGGTCTTGTGGTTGGCCATACGCAGGTACAAGCACGAGGCCGTTAGTGACCAAATAATTCGAGTAAGATGCATCAGTAGGCGCCCCGGGCGCTACGGTGAAATCGACTCCGCTAAACCTCACTGCACTAACACTCAGTATCCTAGGGGCTGGAATCGGAATGACCACGAGAGCCGCACCGGTTTCATCTGTTGCCGCCCTCAGTTCCGCGATGTGCCGATCCATGTAGGGCTTTCTGGGGTCATTATGGTCATCAGTGTAATTGGCCAGGACCACATTGCGCGCAACAAATCGCGCGACTAAATCAATATGGAAATCCGTTGCATCCCCCAGCTTGTAACAAACTTCCGATGGCGCACCGCTCAGCCATACGAAATTTGACACGCCCAACAATTCCGAAAGTGAACTCTCTACCTCCCGCAGCGATTTTCCGGGATTTCGATTCGGATTGAGGATCGAAGATCGTGTTGCTAAAAGAGTACCTGAGCCGTTGACTTCGATTGCACCCCCTTCAGTTACGATGCCGCCGACTTTGCTTTGCAAACCACACAAGCGTGCAATCTGTGAAGGTATCTGTCGATCCCGGTCCTTGCTGGCGACGTTTTGGCCCCAACCATTGAAGTTCCACTCTGTAGCAACAAGTTCATCGTTTGAGTCTTTGACAAAAATTGGACCATTGTCCCTCACCCAAACATCGTCAAGCGGCATCACATGTCCCGTGATGCGGCTCATATTAACGCCAAAACGGCTACAATCGCGTGTAATGCTATCGGACGCGTCAGCATCTGTTGCGATTATCCGGACATTGACATGATCGCCAAGTATGGCGCTCATTTCCAACCACGTTGATTGCAGTTTACGCGCATAGCTTGGGGTACCTCGCATGCTGGCATCGGGCCATTGGAGCCAAATCGCCTCGTGCGGCTCCCATTCGGCGGGCATTCGATAGTTCGGAACGGTTGACCTACCCGGGGACATTCTTGCGCGCTCGTTACCTATAGTATCTGATGATTTTAACACTAGTTCGGGCACCCCAGAGGGTCAAGATTTTGCGTATCCCATATCGAAGCCATTGATGGTTTCCAGCCAGTGTGCATAACTACTCCACACCACAATGGTTTCAGAAAAACAAAAGTGAGACTCACCTGTGTTGGACAGCTTCTCCGGCAGTTTTGCCGAAGCCCGGGCGAAATTCATTGCCGCTTCGTTGGCGGCGAATGCACGCATCCACACCTATGGCCAGAGTGACCTCGTAGGCAGCGAGGGCGAATCTCTGACTTGCGATGTCGCGGTGCTTGGCGACGACGCAACAGAAAAGGCCGTGATCGTCATTACAGGTACGCATGGCGTCGAGGGATATTGTGGCTCTGCCATCCTGCATCGCTGGCTCACATCACAAGTTGGAAATACACTTGCTGCGAGGATCAAGATTGTCCTTGTACATGCCATCAACCCATGGGCGTTTTCTCACAGCACGCGAACGACTGAAAACAATGTGGATTTGAACAGGAATTTTCTGCTCAACAGTGAAAGTTTCGAGCGGCTCAATTCCTCCTATGACAGGCTGGTGCCGTTTCTTCATGTGAAAACATACGACGCATCACGGAATCTTGCCGGTCACAGAGCCTACAAGGCCTATCTCGAACAACACGGCTGGCACATAGAGAACGAAATGCTGCAAGGGCAAACTCACCGCGCGGATGGACTTTTCTATTCGGGCAAACAGCCTGAATGGGCGAACCATACTTTTCGGAAAATTATCAATGATCACCTGAGTTCTGCTGGCACTATTGGTTTCCTTGACTGGCATACAGGCGTTGGCAGTTACGGAGAAATCGTGCATCTCATATTTGATGACCAGGGTAGCGCTGAACATGCGGCGGCGACCCAGTGGTGGGGAAACGTGGGCACGGAAGGTGGTGCATTCAATTCCGGCACGGTGCCGAAATATGAAGGGCTTCTCTGCAAGGCCATTCGTCAGGAATTGACCGAGCCAAGAATTTCCGGAGCCGTGATCGAGTTTGGAACGGCCGATGATTATGGCATGTTTCGCGCTGATTGCCTGGATCGCTGGTTGAGGTTCGAGGGACGGGAAGATAGCCAATATGCTGCATTCCGTAACGAT
>JANMKJ010000540.1:0-2096 GCA_031371945.1 Rhodobiaceae bacterium | reverse complement strand
GTTTCAGTTCAAGTGTGGGTGGCACCAGAAGCGGGTTGAGCCTGGTGTTGCAGCATGTGGCGAAGCTGCAGACGATGGCGTTGCAGGTGGA
Source organism: Rhodobiaceae bacterium (assembly GCA_031371945.1). GTDB lineage: Bacteria > Pseudomonadota > Alphaproteobacteria > Rhizobiales > Aestuariivirgaceae > Aestuariivirga. Next base: position 2,005 of record JANMKJ010000540.1, on the reverse strand, counting down.
TCAGGGGCATTCGGTTGATACTGTCGTAAACTCCCCCCGCTTTGGAATTTTCTTCAAGCGGCGCTCGGCCGTTTCATCGCAGTTGAAACTCTGGAGCATGGAGAGGCTGCTGGCGGCCGAGGAACGAATTTGCAACGCGGTCCTGCAGACCCGTCAACACCCAGCCCTTGATGAAACAATTGTGAATCGTACCCTGCTGGCCCTCAGCCGGTCAGCGCACCTGCGCTAGGCGCGCGGTCACGCTATCCAGTTGCTCGAGGGTCTTGTACTTTATCGAGAGCGTCCCGCCTTCACGACCATGGGTTTTTATTTCTATGCGAAGCCCAGTCGTATCTGACAGGTGTTTTTCCAATGCGCGCGTATCGGCGTCCTTGTCCTTGCTCGACTTCGCGGCACTGCCTGTTGAAACTTTGCGTGCGAGGTTTTCCGCCTCACGCACCGAAAGCCCGAGGCTGATGATCTTGTTGGCAAGATCAGCGGGTGAATCGGTCGCCACCAGGGTTCGGGCATGGCCGGCCGTCAGCTTTCCATCTTCAATGTAGGCCCGCACCGAATCGGGCAGGTTCAGCAGGCGTATTGTATTGGCAATGTGGCTGCGGCTCTTGCCCACCGAATCCGCCAGCTGTTGTTGGGTGTATGAAAACTGCTCGAGCAGCTGCCCATAGGCCCGTGCTTCTTCCAGTGGATTGAGATCAGAGCGCTGGATATTTTCAATAAGGGCAATTTCCAGCGTTTCACCGTCGCTGAGTTCGCGAATGAGCACGGGAAGTTCATGCAAACCGGCCCGCTGGGATGCACGCCAGCGCCGTTCGCCTGCGACGATTTCATATTCACCATCGTCGCGTTGCCTGACGACAAGTGGCTGCAGCAGGCCTTTCTCTCGGATGGACCGCGCCAGGTCTTCAAGTTCTTCTTCGCGGAATATCTTGCGTGGGTTGTTGGGGTTGGGGTGCAGGAGTTCAATGGGAAGATGACGCAGGCCACGAAAGTCCTCCGGTGATGCAGCTTCAACCACATCGTCGCCGATTAACGCCGCAAGTCCTCGTCCCAACCTGCGCTTCTGTGCCTGCATCATTCGTTTAGACCTCGATTATTCTGTGTTGCCGTAATTATTTCGGATGTGAATCGGTTATGCTGCCCTGAGCTCGCGTTCACGGCGTATGACTTCAGAGGCAAGCTTGATATAGGCTTGTGAACCACTGCAGACATTATCGTAAAGCAGGACGGGCTTGCCATAGGATGGCGCCTCGGAGACCCTGACATTGCGCGGAATGACGGTTTGATAGACCTTGTCCCCGAGCACACTGCGCACGTCCTGCGCCACCTGTTCGGACAGGCTGTTACGCCGGTCAAACATGGTGAGAACCACGCCCTGTATGGTTAACTTTGGGTTAAGTGTAGCCCGCACGCGCTCGACGGTTTTCAAAAGCTGGCTGAGGCCTTCGAGGGCAAAAAATTCACACTGCAGGGGAACCAGGATTGCGTCGGCAGCTGAAAGCGAATTGATGGTCAGGAGATTGAGTGAGGGCGGGCAATCCACCAGAATGTAACTGTAGGTTCGGCTTGGAATTGCAAGATCGCACAGCCTTTCGATGGCATCCGCCAACCGGTAGGTCTTGCGGTCAAATTCGGCCAGCTCAAGTTCGGCGCCCAGGAGATCGATGGTTGACGGCACACAGTGCAGCCGCGGAATTCCGGAATCAACGATCACCTCATTGAGTTCCGCCTCGCCAATCAGGACGTGATACGACGACTTTTGTTTGGCCTTGCGCGCAATGCCTAGTCCCGTGCTGGCGTTGCCCTGGGGATCGAGGTCAACGATCAGCACAGTTTCTCCCACGGCCGCGAGGGCCGTACCGAGATTGATGGCAGTCGTGGTCTTGCCAACACCACCCTTTTGATTGGCTACGGCCAGGATACGTGGCCCCGAATGTGGAACATGATTAAACACGGACAACTCCTTCCACCTCGAGAATGCAGGCTCTCGAATCAGTCATACTAGAGT
>JANMKJ010000505.1:0-2678 GCA_031371945.1 Rhodobiaceae bacterium | reverse complement strand
CGGTAAGTTCAAGGATGGCCTTGCTGGTGCGGCGGTGTTCATGGGAGATGAGTGCAAAAATGCGTTCGGCATCATTGCGGTCTGGCACGAGCTCTGCATATTTTTCGGCAACTTTCATGTCGGCCAGAAACAGGGACTTTTCAACCTCATCGACAGCGAGCCTGAAGCCCCGTGACTTGTTGAACATATCGCGGAGCAACGTAAGGCCCTGTGGTCCCCGGGCTGACAGGAAGTCGTCCAAGGCATAACCCAAGCCATACCAGCCGGTCAGGAGGTGGCGGTTTTGGCTCCAGGCAAACACCCACGGGATGGCGCGCAGATCATCAATGCCCTTGGCACCAAACCGTCGCGCGGGTCGTGACCCAAGTTTCAACAGGGCGAGTTCCTCCACGGGACTTGCAGCGTGAAAGTAGTTGAGAAGTGCTCTGTCTTCCGCAAGCTTGCGATAGGCTCTGAACGACAGGCTGGCGATTTCTTCCACCGCTTTTTGGTGCTGCGGATTAATGCGAAGCTCTGGTTCCTCTCCAGATTTCAAAGTGTGCACAAGAACGCTTGAGGTGAGAACTTCCAGGTTATTGAGAGCAGTTCCCCGGTTGGCGAATTTTGACGATACGACCTCGCCCTGCTCGGTCACACGCATATGGCCATTAATGGTTCCAGCGGGTTGGGCCGCTATGGCACGGCCGGTTGGTGCACCACCACGGCTTACAGAACCTCCTCGGCCATGGAAGAAGCTGATGTCGACGCCTGCGGCCTTTCCAACACGGATGAGCAACCGCTGGGCTTCAAACAATTCAAAGTTGGCACAGAAGAAACCACCGTCCTTGTTGGAGTCCGAGTAGCCCAACATGATCTCCTGGCGGCCTCCGGAATCCTTGACGGACTGCTGCACAACTGGAACGGCAAACAATGCGCTCATGATGGCGGGGCCTGCGCGGAGATCGTCGATCGTTTCAAACAGTGGTACAATCCGCAACCGGCAACTTTCAATACTGGTATCATCGCTGAACAGGCCGCAATATTTCGCCACGAGATAAAGCCCGAGGATATCGTCGGCACTTTTGGTCATTGAAAGAATGAATGTGCCAACCGATTGCGGGTCTGGGCCGTCTAGCGTTTCCCGGGCGAGGTAAAGGAGATCAAGCAACTCCCTCGCCTCTTCCGAGACACCAAAAAAGTGCGGCAGAAAGCCGAGAGGCTTGCTCAATTCGCCGTTGATCCAGGTGGACCACGCAGGCGTGCCGAGGTCTGGCACTTTGGTTTTGGACACCGGGTTCATCTTGGCCCAGATTTCCTGCAATACACGATTGATAACGGTCGTATTCTGGCGGATGTCGAGGCTTACTGTGCGAAAGCCGAAAATCTCCGCTTCCCACCGCACGGGCCGCACGAGGGTTGCAGCCACACTGACGGCTTTCATGTCGGCGAGGGCATTTTCAGCAGCTGCAATTTCGGAAATGAACTCACCTATATTGGCAAAAGGCGTCGCACCTGCAATAGGCATGATGATCGCATTCATCCGAATCTTCAGTGCACTGAAGAACTGTCGGAAAGGTTCAATCGGATTGCGTTCAATCAATACAGCTGACTGGCCACAGGCTTTCAGCTGCTGGTTCAGGCGCTCGGTAAACGCTGCCGGGAGATTAATTTCTTCACGGCTGAGGGAAATCAATTGGATCAACTCGCTCAGTCGCTTATCCAGTCGTTCGATTGCTGTCTTGCGGTTTTCAGCCAGGGCAAACCGCGTCGTGGAAACGGTGACAAACGGGTTGCCATCACGATCTCCGCCAATCCATGACGAAAACTTCAGCGGCGGCCTAACCCGGCTGCGCAATTCCGGATAGTGGCGTTGCAGGCCAAACTCCATGAGGTCACAGAGCGAAGAAGTGCGGTCAAACAAGGCTTCGCGGAAGAAATGCAGACCCCACGAGATTTCCGATTCGACCGTAGGCTTTACGATGCGGATTTCACCTGTCATCCACAGCAAGTCGATTTCATTGCGCAGGAGATCAAGCAGTGCCTTGCGTTCGCGCGGTGTCCAGCGGGAAGATTCAAGTTCATAAAGCTTGAGATAGATGCGCCGGTGGATTTCCAACACGGTTACACGTTTGGCTTCCGTGGGGTGAGCCGTGATGGTCGGTTGAACGTCGAGAGTATCGAGCGCCTTCTGGACATTTTCGGGAGACACGCCAAAGGCCGCAATCTGTCCAAAGGCATGGGAAAGCGAGCCGATGACAATATCAGGCCCACCCTGCTTCTCGATCTGGCGGCGGTTGCGTATGGCCGCATTTTCCTCTGCGATGCTGAGAAGCTGCAACCAGATGCCGATGGCCTGAAGGGCATGTTCAACAAGATGCGGCGGAATGCCGGCAGCTTCGTCTGGCTGATCGATAACGCTGAGGACCGAGGGTTCGCGCAGGCGAATGACCTGGCGCAGCAGGTCACGGAGCATGACGGTGATATCATCGATGTAGGAAACGTCTTCCATCACCCCACGCTCTGGCTTGTTCATATGGCCCAACCCCAATTTGACTGGCGCACCTCAATGCGCGAGGAGATTTGTGCAGCGCAACATAGCCCTTGTCAATGCGATAATGTGGGTTGCCCCGGATGGCCTGCACCCGCTATGACGCGGCCCATGTTACAAATCAATAACCTGACCTTCCGAATCGGTGGAC
>JANMKJ010000453.1:0-2583 GCA_031371945.1 Rhodobiaceae bacterium | reverse complement strand
ATATTACGATCTCCGCGCCTTAAATGGCTAAACAACCTCAGCGGCAAACATCAGACACCGTGCGATCTGGGGCTCTGCAAGAGCAAGCCTGCGGCAAAAACCGCTGCGTTCCTGAACCGGGCCTTGAGCCAAACAAAACTTACCACAATTCCAAAATGCATATGCTGGCTTGAGGCCATGGCAGGGGCTTCCCCTCCATTTTTCTCACCTCATTTTTCACAAGGACCGCCATGGCACAGGCCAAGATAATCCGTGTACGGAAGAAAAAATTCGTGGCCATGATCCACAAGCCGCGGGTGACGCTTGCCCCGTGGTGCGGCTACAGCAAGCATGATGCGCCGCGGGGCACACCCCTGCCGGTCTGCCCGGCGCTGCGCTGCCGCCGGGCCAAGGCGTGTTTATCGGCCCACGACAATCTCTATTGCCAGCGCACCCATTTTTCGCCCGCCGAGCAGGAAAAGCGCAGCCGGCGCGATCCCCTGCGGCTGGAGCTCGACAGCTTTCCGCCGGTGGTTGACCCCAAGAAACTTTCGGACCGGATGGAGCGCGTCAACAATCTGGCGGCCGTGAAACAGGCCCATGCGCGGCGCATGACGGAGAAATGGAAGCAGGGGGAGCTTGATGAACTGTACGGCAAATACTCAGCCAAAGGTGTGGTGGTGGCACCGCCGCCCAAGGTTTACGTGGAGGAAGCCCGGTCAAGGGCAACGCAGACGCGGGTCAAGGCCTTGGGGTAGAGCTTGTGTTCCTGGGCCAGCACGCGGGCCTGCAGTGTTTCCACCGTGTCGTTCGGAAACACGATGACCTGGGTTTGGGCGATGATGGCGCCGCTGTCGAGTTCGCTGGTGACATAATGCACGGTGCAGCCGTGCACCTTGGCGCCATCGGCCAGGGCGCGCACGTGGGTGTGGGTGCCCTTGTACAGCGGCAGCAGGGAGGGGTGGATGTTGATCATGCGCCCCGCCCACGCATCAATCATCACCGGCGACATGATGCGCATGAAGCCGGCACAGGCGATGATGTCGAGGTTCTGGGATTTGAGATAGGCGTTGAGTTCCGTGTCGAACGCTTCGCGCGTTGCAAACTGGGTGTGGTCAATGGCGTGGGCGGCAATACCGTGGCTGCGGGCAAAGTCGAGGCCTGCGGCATCGGGCCGGTTGGAGACGACGCAACTGATTTCTGCGGGGTAGGAGGGAGCACTTGCGGCTTCAACGAGGGCGGCCATGTTGGTGCCACGCCCCGAGATGAGAACGCCCACGCGCTTCCGGCTCATGCCGCCGTCAGGGCACCCGAAGTTGCCACCTGCTCCTCCTTGCCGCGGCGCTTGCGCAAGCTGCCGAGGGTCACAACTTTTTCACCGGATTTCTTCAGCGCAGCACTCACGGCTTTGGCATCCCTCGCCTTCACCACCACGATCATGCCAATGCCGCAGTTGAAAGTGCGCAGCATTTCGCGTTCCGGCGTTCCGCCTACGGATTTCAACCACTGGAACACCGGCAGGTACGGTACGGCATCGAGGTTTATTTCGGCCACGCAATTTTTCGGCAGCACGCGGGGAATGTTTTCAAGGAAGCCGCCGCCGGTAATGTGGGCGAGAGCCTTTACGGATTTGGTTTTGGCAAACAGCTTGAGGAGGGATTTCACGTAGATGCGGGTGGGCGTGAGCAGGGCTTCGCCCAGGGTTTGCTTGGGGTTGAACGGGGCGGGATCGCTGTAGGCCACGCCGCTGAGGCCGACAATCTTGCGGATGAGGGAATAGCCGTTGGAGTGCGGGCCGGATGAGGCAAGGCCGAGGATCACGTCGCCGGGGCCCACGTCCTTGGCGGGCAGGATGCGTTTTCGTTCCACGGCCCCTACGGCAAAGCCTGCGAGGTCGTAGTCCTTGCCGTGATACATGCCGGGCATTTCGGCGGTTTCGCCGCCGATCAGGCCGCAGCCCGCCTGCTTGCAGCCATCGGCGATGCCGGCGATCACGGCGCGGGCCTGGGCCACGTCGAGTTTGCCGGTGGCAAAGTAATCGAGGAAGAACAGGGGCTCGGCACCCTGCACGACCAGGTCGTTCACCGACATCGCCACGAGGTCGATGCCGACGCCGTGGTGGATGCCGGTTTCAATGGCAACCCGCAGCTTGGTTCCGACACCGTCGTTGGCGGCCACCAGCACGGGGTCCTTGAAGCCGCAGGCCTTGAGGTCAAACAGGCCGCCGAAGCCGCCAAGGGCCGAATCAGCGCCCCGGCGTTTTGTTGACCGTGCGAGCGGCTTGATGGCGTCCACAAGCGCATTGCCGGCCGAGATATCCACGCCCGCATCGGCGTAAGTCACGCCGTTTCGTTTTGCTTGTTTGCCTTCGCTCATGCCGCTAGTTTGCCCTATAATTCATGGTAAAGAGGCGTCTTAGCCTGAACGGCTGCATGAATAAAGCATTGTGGTGGACTTTCACCAGAAGAAAGAATGGGAGTGATTGGCGGCATGGTCTTGCGGAAACTGTGGCTGGTGTTTATGGCCATCGTCCTGCTGGACGAAATGAACCTTGCGCGGGTCGAGTACTACTTTTCCGAGTTCCTGAGCCGACTTGAAGCGCGA
>JANMKJ010000439.1:0-1765 GCA_031371945.1 Rhodobiaceae bacterium | reverse complement strand
ACCTGGTGTCATGGCATAGCCAACCTTGCCGGCAATGGTTGATTTAGGCACCCAACTCATCACTTCCTGGTCAGTGCCATAGCTCGCGGCCCAGCGGCCATAGGGCGGCCACGAGATCGTCATGGCCGTTTGGCCCTGCAGGAATGCAGCGAGGTTTTCAACAAAGCCCCACTGCTCAACACCTGGAGGCGCCCACTTGTTTTCAGCAACCCAGTCAGTGAGAACCTTGACGCCCGCATCGCTGTTGATGCTGGCCTTCATGGTTTCGCCGTCGAAGAACTTGCCACCTTCGTTGCGGAAGCGTTCCTGGAACATGAAGTTGCCATAGCCCGACTCACGGAAGAAGGCTGCACCGAAAGTCTTGCCTGCCGTGAACTCGGTTATGAAGGCACCAACCTGGTCGAAGTCTTTCCAGTTTGTGGGCGGCACCGGCATGTCGGTTCCGAACTTCGTCTTGTAGGCCGCCTGCAGTGCAGGATCACCCAGAATATCTGTACGGTAGTACATGACGAACACGTCGCCATCATCCGGGAATCCGAAGATCTTGCCATTCACCTTCATCTGGTTGTCACGGTAGGTGGGGGCAATTTTTTGTAGCTCGTCGCGATAGCCGAACTTGTCGACCATGGTGTCGAGCTCTTCCAGGGCACCAGCATTGACCAGGTCGGGCATCCAGGCCGGGATGACATTCAGCGCATCATATGCGCCAGCCCCTGATTTGAAGTCCTGCATGATCTTGGTGAACATTTCAGCGACCGGAACCTCGACCACCTTGACGTCGATGCCGGTGAGTTCCTTCCATTTTGGTCCCGAGAAATTGAGCGGATCAAGCGATTGAAGTCCTGCTTCCCAAACGATCGTAATGGTCTGGCCCTTGTATTGCTGCGCTGCCGCTACGGCAGCATCTGCCCCCGATGCGGCCAAGGCCGATCGCGGGAATGTACCGGCAAGCCCGGCCGCCACGCCGATTTTGCCTATGTCTCGTCTTGTAACCATGACATCCTCCCAGATTTGAATGGCCGCTTTATGCTTCCATTCTCGTATCCCCACTTTGTTGCAGGGAATTTCTCTTATTTCATTCGCTCGCCGTAGGCCTCCAGTTTTGATTTGAAGCCGGCGCGGGTCAACACATCACGATTGACCACGCCGCGTGGAATACGGCCATGCTGAACCTCCAGAACAGCCCGAATATCGGCAGCACCGTTGCCGGCAAAACATTGGTCCGTCCAGCACAGGGCGTGCGGCGCAAGGATGACGTTATCCAGTTTGAGCAGCGGATCGGCAGGATCGGGGGGCTCGACTTCGAATACATCGAGGCCCGCACCGGCAATCCGGCGATTGGCAAGGACTTCGGTCAAGGCCTTCTGGTCAACAATCGGTCCACGGGCCGTATTGATGAGAAAGGCTGTTTTCCTCATGAGGCCCAGCCGCCTGGCGTTCACAGCGTGGCGGGTATCATCCGTTAGCGGGCAGTTCACTGTCAGGATATCGGCATTGGCAAACAATTCGTCCATGCCAACCAGCGTTATGCCAAGCTCTGCCACCACCTTGGGATCGGCAAAGGGATCATGGGCAATGAATGTCATGTCAAAGGGTTTGGCCAATCGAAACATTTCCGCCCCGATATTGCCAACACCCAGTGACCCCAGCGTCTTCCCCACCAGGCCAACGCCCATGTGATCGCCCCGCGCTGCAAAGCCGGGAGCACCATGCCGTGCCAGCCCATCCTTCACCATCAACTTGCCGGTCAGTGCCAGCATGAAAG
>JANMKJ010000393.1:0-3674 GCA_031371945.1 Rhodobiaceae bacterium | reverse complement strand
CCAGGAACGCATAGCCCGGCATGACTGATTCAGGAACAACGCCACGCGGATTGGCGAGATGCTCGCGATGCCAGTCGTCTGAATACTTGTTGCCAACACGGGCAAGATCAGGCCCGGTACGCTTGGAACCCCATTGGAAGGGATGGTCAAACATCGATTCCGCAGCAAGACTGTAATGCCCGTAGCGCTCGGTTTCGTCGCGGAAAGGGCGGATCATTTGGCTGTGGCACACATAACAACCTTCGCGCACGTAAATGTTGCGCCCCACGAGTTCCAATGGGGTGTAGGGCCGCATGCCATCAACTTTTTCGATGGTGTTTTGCAAATAAAACAGGGGCACGATTTCAACTATGCCACCCACTGCGACCGTCAAAAATCCAAGTACGAGGAGAATGGTCGCGTTGCGTTCGATTGTTGCGTGGTTAAACATCTGAGCTCCCCCCAATTATGCCGCGAGGGCCGCTGTGTTGGCGGGGGTTTCAATAGCTTTAGCCTCCCGCACTGTACGTATAAGATTGTAAACCATTATGAGTGCCCCAAGCAGGAACAACAGGCCACCCATCATGCGGATAATGTAATAGGGATGCATGGCAGAAACGGACTCGGCAAACGAGTAGACGAGGAAACCCTGGCTGTCGTACTCACGCCACATCAGGCCTTGCATGATGCCGGATACCCACATGGAAGAGGCGTAAAGTACAATGCCAAGCGTTGCCAGCCAGAAGTGCCAGCTCACCAGCCGCATGCTGTAAAGGCCGGGCTTGTTCCACAGCTTCGGCACGAGATCATAGACCGCAGCAAAGCTGATCATGCCAACCCAGCCCAAGGCGCTTGAATGAACATGGCCAATCGTCCAATCCGTATAGTGGCTCAGGGAATTGACTGACTTGATGGACATGACGGGACCTTCAAAGGTCGCCATGCCGTAGAATGCGACGGACATTACCATCATGCGCAGGACGGGATCGGTGCGAAGCTTGTCCCACGCGCCAGAGAGCGTCATCAGGCCATTGATCATTCCACCCCAGGACGGCATCCACAGCATGACCGAAAACACCATGCCGAGCGTCTGTGCCCAATCTGGGAGTGCGGTATAATGAAGGTGATGCGGACCCGCCCAGATATAGAGGAATATGATGGACCAGAAATGCACGATTGACAGGCGGTAGGAGTAGACCGGGCGGCCCGCACGTTTCGGCACGAAGTAGTACATCATGCCGAGGAAACCTGCAGTGAGGAAGAAGCCTACGGCGTTATGGCCATACCACCATTGGATCAATGCATCCTGCACGCCTGAAAACAGTGAATAGCTTTTGGAACCCAGGAAAGAAACTGGAATGGAAAGGTTGTTGACGATATGCAGCATTGCAATCGTGACAATGAACGCCAGATAGAACCAGTTGGCCACGTAGATATGGGGTTCCTTGCGCTTGAGGAGCGTGCCGAAAAACACCAGGAAATAGGCAACCCAGACAATGGTGAGCCAGATATCGACATACCATTCAGGCTCGGCATATTCACGCGACTCGGTGATGCCCAAAAGGTAGCCGGTTGCCGCAAGCACGATGAAGATCTGATATCCCCAGAATACAAACCAGGCAAGGTTGCCAAGCGCCAGTCGCGTGCGGCAGGTGCGCTGAACGACATAGAAACTGGTGGCAATGAGGGCGTTGCCACCAAAGGCAAACACGACAGCCGAGGTGTGCAAGGGGCGTAGCCGCCCAAACGAAGTCCACGGCAAGTCGAGGTTGAGAACCGGCCAAGCCAGCTGCGAGGCGATGACAACGCCTACCAGGAATCCGGTAACACCCCAGAATGTCGTGGCAATCATACCGGCGCGGATAACACCGTCAAGATAGACGGTTTCGGTGCTTCCCGTGCTGGTCATCGGCGTGAACGAAAAACTTCGCGCGTAGTAGACGAAAAAACCCAGTGCGATGACAGCAATAAGGCAGGCGTGGATAACGTAACCCTTGTCATGTCCAAAGGCGGCGAGAATGACTGCTATGAGAGCAATACTTCCAAGCGAAATCAATTTCGCCAGCAACCCGAATCCGTTCATGCAATCCCCGCCACTAAAGTTGACCAGACATAGGATGCATGCCTTGGCCGTGCCGGTCATTGATCTAAATCAATGTCGCGCGGGTTTGTACGTCTACGCTGTCGGCAGGCATTCGACAGGAACCGCGCATTGACGCCATATCTTCATAGAAACTCGCCCTACAACAGGTTTGGTGGGGAACTTGCCGTCCGGAACTTGGTCAAAGCCTTCTACGATGTCGTGGAAAATGACCCGGTCGGCTTGCCTCTTCTGGCCATGCACAACAGGGGACATGGCGTTTCCCACGCCCGGGAGGCGCAATTTGAGTTTCTGTCGGGGTTTCTCGGCGGCCCGCAACTTTATATTGAAAGGCATCAGCATTCAAATGTGAAGCAGATGCACGCACACCTGCGCAACGGATCGGTGGACCGTGACGCTTGGCTGTACTGCATGAGAAAAGCGTTGAATGACGTAGGTGCTGATGTGGAAACAAAGGGAATTCTGATGCAGCATTTTACGAGTGTGGCGGGTGCGCTGACGATGGCTGATTGATCGAGATCAATGCGCCGCTGACCTGATAACCTAACAGGAAGCATGGATCAAAGATTACTTCCCTTCGCCCTGCAGGATGTTCCGCGCTACACGAGCTATCCAACGGCAGCCCAGTTTCAGGATGACTTTTCCGGTAATATTGCTGACCAATGGCTGGCAGAGTTGCCAACCCGCGCCAAACTATCGGTCTATCTCCATATTCCGTTTTGCCGCCAGCTCTGCTGGTATTGTGGTTGCCACACCTCGGTTCCCAATTCCTACGAGCGTGCTAATTCCTATGTAGAAAACCTGATGCTAGATATTGCCCGCAGCGCAGGGCTGAGTGGCGCAGGTCGGGGAAATGTCCATCACCTCCACTTTGGTGGCGGCACGCCAACGTACTTGGACAATGCTGATATAGGACGCGTGCTCAACTGTGTCCGTGACAATTTCGGTCTCGCAGACGATGCAGAAATTGCGTTGGAATCGGATCCGCGTGGCATTACCCGTGAGCGGGCCTTTGGCCTTGCCGATCTGGGTTTCACCCGCATCAGCTTCGGTGTTCAGGATTTTGCTTTGCCGGTCCAAATGAAAATCAACCGTCTGCAAACCCATGGGCTTGTGGCGCATGCAACAGGCTTGCTGCGGGAAGCGGGATTTACATCCATCAACTTCGATCTCATGTATGGCCTGCCGGCGCAAACCGTAGCCAGTGTTCGAAAAACTGCACAGCAGGCGGCGGCCCTTCGCCCCAACCGCATGTCGGTGTTTGGCTATGCCCATGTGCCCTGGTTCAAGAAGCACCAGCGCATGATTTACGATGCGGATCTGCCGGGGGTGTCCGAACGCTATGATCAGGCTACGGCCATCACGGAGGAACTGGTGTCCGCGGGGTATGTGGCGATTGGTCTGGATCATTTCGCATTGCCCAACGATGCGCTCGTGCAAGCCCAAGCCGCCGGTATCCTGCGGCGCAATTTTCAGGGCTACACCACAGATGCCGCCGATGTCCTCATTGCCTTTGGCGCTTCCGCCATCTCGGAATTCCCGCAAGGTTTTACGCAGGGCGCACGCGATACCCTGGCGTGGTCACAGGCCATTG
>JANMKJ010000379.1:0-4112 GCA_031371945.1 Rhodobiaceae bacterium | reverse complement strand
AGGTACCCGACGGCACTCCCGGTGCGGGTTACAAGAATGGTCTGCTGTGGGGGTTTTTCCAGAGTCCGCGCATTTTCAAGTGCCCCGAAGAATCGAAATGGCAGCTGCCTGGCCGATCCATCACAGAACAGCTGGCCCAGGGTTTTTTCGTGCCAGGCAATTTTGTGATTGGCCAGAAGGCCAAGAAAGTCGGCGGGCGTATAGCGGCTCAGGGCGGATTTGCAGAAATGCGGGTTCCCGGACAGGAAGTTCTGGGGGGTGGTGCCAAGGTTGGTGAAATTGCAGCGGCCGCCACCCGAGATCAGGATCTTGGCACCCGCCTGGCTGTTATGGTCGAGCAATGCCACTTTCAATCCGCGCGCGCCCGCGGTCAGCGCACACATGAGCCCCGCTGCGCCAGCGCCGACAATGATGATATCAAAATGCATAGGCTGGTGGGTAGCATAAAGATTGCAAATTGCATCCACAGAAATGCTCCGCCAGAATCCGGCTTTCGCCGGACTACGGAGCTGCAGCTTGTGAGCACAGCGCTTCAGGATGTGTTGATCTTGAGGGCATCCCGCGCCAGCCCGTGGCATTCAGCAAGGATGAAATCGACGTCATGAACCTTGTTCCGGCGATGGCCTGGTGGCGGACCGGGCCGCAGCGGGGATTTGAACGTCTGGCCGTGCAAACCTTCCCGCTTCATGCGCCACCGGGCAAGGCGGCGTGCCTGACGTGGCAGATCGTCGAGTGCGAGCTTGAGCCCCTTGAGCCGCATGATGAGGCGTTGGCCTTTGGCGTGTTCATTGGACGGTTGAATGGGAGCCGGTCGAGCCGCCCACAGGGCCGCGACCCTGGGATCGTGGCCGAAGATGTGGATGCGGGGCAACACCATCGGCGTCGTTCTTTCATGGTCTGGGGCGAACCCCCTTACCGGATCGAACAACCTGAAGCCTGGACGCGTTCCCCCAGGTCCACCGATTGGCAGCTTAGGCATGGGACGTGAAGGACCGGGCTTCACCACCAGTCCCCGTGCTGCGATGACGACAAGCCGCCGCACGGCGGACTCCGCCGGGCCAAGAACACGCAGCACGGCGCGGTAAATTCCCTCCGGCAGGGCTTCAACAGCAACCTCTCCGGCAAGTCCAAGCATGGCGAACAGGCCATCAACAATGCTCCTGAGAGCGATGCTGTTGCGTTCGATGGCTCTCGCCCAGTCCATGATCAGTCCCCCGTAGTAAAAGAACATAAGAGGAACACGATTGCCATAGTAGGAATGAAGGTGTCAAGAGTAAAAAGATAATTATTTACATGAGAAGAGTAATTGATTCAGTTAAAGGCCAAGAGGCTTGCAAAGTTGCCGAAATAACCCCTGCTATGATTGAAGCGGGGGTGACGGTGTTTGTTTCTTACTACTCGGACTCTTCCTAAGGTGGGGCTTACGATAACGAGATGGTATCGGCGCTCCTGAAGGAAGCAAGGAGCCGGGGAAAATCTTAATTAACCCATCCGTTGCTTTCGTAACCGCTATCCGATTCATTTTCATTGACTGTGCGTTTACAACTTTTCCTCTATCAGGCCCTGGGGGTTTCCGGATATCAAAACATTTAGTTCTTTTGGAAGTTTCATGTTTGCCCCATTTTCCGTGTACCCATTGATTCCGCTGGACGGACAATTCACTCAATTTGATTATTAAAGAAGCCACTGCTTTGGCTTTGGCGGGATGTGTTTTCTCCCACTGGGAAAGAAGGTGTCGCATCCACTTGATGCGGGATTCAAAAGTTGGAATTCGCATCATCAATTCTAACGAAAGATTATGATCAATGCCGATTACTTCAGCTGCAACAATGCCAATCATATCTTCTGCTTTAGACCAACAAACGATAAGGTGGCCAAATTCAGCGGCTAGAGGTAGGTCATGCTCTAGAGAATCCAGCTCATAATAGAGTATATTTTCCATGACAAAGCCTCCCAAAAAAGTACTAAGCGAAACAATTCGTATTATGGACCCTCTGGCCGCCATGCCTCACAAATCGCATAAGAAGAGTAATCTAGAATCTAGAGCCACACAGGGCGGTTCTGCCAGTCCAAAGGGAAAGACAGCCTCTGTGGAGTGATTAAGGGGTGGTCCTGAAAAAGTTGAGCTAATCTTTGCGGCCAATCGGAACCGGGAGAAATGATTTTCATGAATATTTGGGCGACAACTAATTGGGCATAGATCCGATCGTTTTGGGCCATATCAGTAGCGTATTGTTTGATAATGTATGGTTTTATCGTGAAAGTTCTGTTCCAAATCCGGGAGTGATGCGCACACAAATTTCTAGTGTACGACAAGCTATGTGGCCAAGATTTAATTGCCGGTTCGACTAAATTGAGAGTCCGGCCAACTCTTGTTCTGTTTGGCCTGTTTAGCCATTTGACAGCCATTGATACACTTCCAAACGGCAGCGCCTCAAAGAGCATCCAACTTGGAGGTGTTTCTGGTGTAGAGTATAAACTGTAGTAATGTTCAATAAAAATGTCGCGTCTTTTGGGCTCGGCGTGGCCAATATCTTTCTTTGTTCTGTCCAAGAAGCCCACATGGTCGAAATAAGGCTCAAAGTGACCAGCATCCAAATACCAGTGAGGGCCACCGACGAGTGACATTGTGCCAGATAGCGCAGACCTTATAGCGATCTCGATTCTTTCCAGGGCATCGAGAAACAAAAGTCGTAGCTTTCGGTCGAAGATATAGAGATCAATTATCTCGTCGAGATTAGCACCACTAGTAAACTGGTGGCGATTTGCGCCATTGCCACCATGTTGAAAGGGGAGTGTATAGCCCGAAAGCCGATAGTAGCCTATGTTCTGCAAATGGCCTGCTGCTCGCGTTGGATCTGCGATAGCAAGTCCGCGTTGTTGCAACAATTGCAATTGTTGCCCAATCGTTAAGGCTGGCTTTGCGAACGGAATTTTGGACATAAGAAAACCCCCCGGGTGCGCATTATTAAGAGGCGTGGGGGGTGTTGTTAAGAGGGTAATTAAGCCTTGCCCCTTAAAAAGTCAATAATTTTGGCGAGCTTCCACTTTACTTCCAATAGCCAGAGTAAAAACAAACTTCAACAAATCCAAACCTTACCCAGTAATGGCAATCAGCTTGCGCTGGCTTTCAGATTGGACGGATGGTGCGGCAATGACTTCGCCACGGGGGCCGGCCAGCACGCGTTTGGCCGGGAAGGTCACGAGAACCTCGGCACCTTCGCCTTCGGCAGAGATGATGTTGACGTCACCACCATGCAAATCCATGAGGCCCTTGACGATCGGCAGTCCAAGACCCGCACCATCAATGGCCTGCTTGGTGGCCATGGCACCGCGGGCGAATGAATCCAGCGCTGAAGTCAGTTCATGCGCTGGAATTCCGGGGCCGTTGTCTTTCACTGACAGGACCATGGCACCTATTTGGTTGATATGGGCGCTGATCACCACCTCGCCACCCCATTGGGTGAATTTGATGGCATTGGTCAAGAGGTTGATGATGACCTGGTTCACGGCGCGAATGTCACCCATGAGCTTGGGCAGCGACTGTTCGATGGTCACGGAAACGGTGATCGATTTTTCCTGGGCCTTGCCGTTGAGCAGGGCCTGGGCCGATTTTGCGCAAGCCAGAATACCGAAAGGCTCTTCCTGAATGTCACGGCGACCCGCTTCAATGCGCGACAGGTCAAGAATGTCGTTGATGAGATCCAGCAGGTAACGGCCGGAATGATTGATGTCTCCAGCATAGCCCTTGTAGGCCGGGACCGCCATGGGACCGAACATTTCCCGTTGCAGGATTTCGGAGAATCCCATGATGGCATTGAGCGGCGTGCGCAGCTCGTGGCTCATGGTGGCAAGGAACACGGACTTGGCCTGGTTGGCTTCTTCTGCCTTGACCTTTTCAAGCTCGGCCTTGTCGCGCTCCAGCCGGAGCTCTTCGATAAGCCCGTCCTTCTGCGACTTGAATTTCAACATGTCTCGCGCCGTTTCACCCAGTTGGCGGGCAACGAAAAGAAAGAACACCTCCAGCGCAATGATGAGGCCAGCCAGCGCCAGATAGATGGGTTCAGGCTGCGCAGCGCAGCGCATCGCAACGCCGATGGTCATGATGCCGG
>JANMKJ010000364.1:0-2087 GCA_031371945.1 Rhodobiaceae bacterium | reverse complement strand
GATTGGAATCGCCGGAGCCGGGCTGATACAGGAGATTGAGGGATCACTCCCTGACTATCTGCAAGCGTGGTGGACGCCGGATATGTGGTGCTTGCATTCGGCGGACTGGTGGCGGCGGCATTGGGAGCGATCCGGCCTGCTGGAAATCGAGTTGGCGGACACTCTGCCCGATGGCTGGCAACTGTGGTTGGACTGGCACAAAGTGATCGCGCCTGACAATGAAGTGGAGATCAAGGCGCTGGAGGCGGATGCAGGCGAATATCTCGGTTACGTTCGCCTGGTGGGTCGGCGGCGAGCCGAGGCGGAATTGGCGGAGGTGATCGTAGCCGTACCCACGCAGTATGCGAAGAAGCCATTGCTGCGCAGCGAGGGCCAGAAGTAGATGGGTGTCTCACAAACGTGATGAAAAAGATTCTCGTTATTGGTTCCGGCGGCGCGGGCAAATCAACTTTTGCCAAACGACTGGGCGAGCTGCTGGGAATCAATGTCATTCATCTGGACGCGCTGTACTGGCAGCCGGGCTGGGTTGAGCCGCCGAAGGAAGAATGGGCAGCAATCGTAGAAACGCTCCTCAGTGGTGATGCTTGGATTATGGACGGCAATTATTCGGGGACACTGGAGCAGCGGCTGGCGGCGTGTGATGCAGTGGTGTTTCTTGATCTGCCTCCACTCGTGTGCGTGTGGCGCGTCTGCAAGCGGCTGCTGCGCCATCGCAATACGACTCGCCCCGACATGGCCGCTGGATGTCCTGAGCGTTTCAGCCTGCAATTCCTGCTCTGGATTTGGAGCTATCGCCGCAGGACGAGACCGAAAATCGCCCGCCTGCTCCAGCAATGCGAGGGTGAGGTGAGATGGCTTTCGTCAGCGGCGGCGGTAGAGCAGTATTTACGCGCGCAAGAACTGCCGCTTGAGCAGCGCAGATAAAAATCGGCACGAGGAAGATTGCCATGCCCATTGAGGAAGCAGATTATTGCCGACGGATTTGCGGCGCAAAATGTTGCCACCTGCACAGAGAGCAGGAGCGGATTCCCTGCCCGAAATTGGCTGCCGACAATTCCTGCTCCATCTACGAGGAACGCTTCCACGAGGATGCGCCGGACATCCTGCGCGTGGGACACTATGAGTACAAAGGCAAACTAAGGCCGTTTTTTTGCGCGCGGATTTTACTGGTGGCCCACGACCTGCCCGAAGAAGTGAAAAAGGGCTGCTGTGTGTTACATCCGCATTTATTAGATAAGTTTTGAGCAGGGACGGGCAACGTCCGAAACGTTCTGGTTTGACTATCGGCAAAGCTTTCCCTGAAAAGATGATTCGCGATGAAAGTTGCTGCTTATCAAGCTTCGCTGCCAAGCACTTACTCAACAAATATCATTAGCCTGATTCGTGAACAGGTTGTTTGGTGTGAAGCGAATGGCGTAGAGATTTTATGTTGTCCAGAAGCCGTCTTGGGCGGCTTGGCTGATTACGTGAGCCATCCTG
Organism: Rhodobiaceae bacterium; assembly: GCA_031371945.1. Classification (GTDB taxonomy): domain Bacteria; phylum Pseudomonadota; class Alphaproteobacteria; order Rhizobiales; family Aestuariivirgaceae; genus Aestuariivirga. The sequence goes on along the minus strand of JANMKJ010000364.1, from coordinate 608 downwards.
CGGACAGCGCGATAACTGTGGAGGCCGGTCAATTGCACGCGCACCTGATGCCGCTTGCGAGTGACAGGGTTGCGACCATTCTGGGGTTCACGGAAATTGACCGAAGTGGCCGCCTCTACAATTCTGCGGCGGTCTTTCACCAAGGGGCGGTCGTCGGCATCTATCGCAAGCTCCACCCAGCGATCAATAAATCAGTTTATGAGGCGGGCAACAAGACGCCCGTTTTCACCGTGGGCGACCTGACATTTGGAATCGTCATCTGCAACGACTCCAACTATTACGAACCAGCCCGAAGGATGGCCGCGCAAGGGGCGACAGCGTTATTTGTGCCCACGAATAATGGTCTCCCGCCGACGAAAGCGGGACCGGAACTGGTCGCCGAAACCAGGAACCTTGACATCGCGCGGGCCATCGAGAACCGCGTTTTCGTGATTCGCGCCGACGTTGCCGGAGGTACTGAAAGTTTGCTGTCTTACGGATCATCCGTGATCTTTAACCCCGACGGCCTTGTGATTCAGTCAGCCCGGCTACTTGGCGCATACCTCATCGTCGCAGATATTAAAACAGCACCCCGTAGAGTAGCGGGAACACACCACCAATGATGAGTA
>JANMKJ010000349.1:0-2977 GCA_031371945.1 Rhodobiaceae bacterium | reverse complement strand
AAATTGCCCTGGCAAAAGTCCGAGCCGATGCACCTTTCGATAAAATCTGTTACATTGGCTGCGGGGTCACCACAGGCGTGGGTGCGGTGATCAACACCGCCAAGGTTGAAGTGGGTTCCACCGCAATCGTATTTGGCTTGGGCGGCATCGGCCTCAATGTGCTGCAAGGCCTGCGGCTGGCCGGAGCCCGGATGATTGTGGGTGTTGACCTCAATGAATCCCGCGCCGATTGGGGAAAGCGCTTCGGCATGACGCATTTTGTGAACCCTTCACAGGTAACGGGCGACCTCGTGGCCCACCTGGTTGATCTCACCGGGGGTGGCGCCGACTACACCTTTGAATGCATTGGCAATGTGAAAGTCATGCGCATTGCCTTGGAGGCCGCCCACAAGGGTTGGGGGCAGTCAATCATTATCGGGGTTGCCGGTGCGGGCCAGGAAATTTCCACCAGGCCCTTTCAGCTGGTCACGGGAAGATCATGGCGGGGAACCGCATTTGGTGGAGCCCGCGGCCGCACCGATGTGCCTAAGATCGTAGACTGGTATATGGATGGCAAGATCGAGATCGATCCGATGATCACCCACATTCTACCCCTCGACAAGATCAACGATGCATTCGATCTGATGCACGAGGGCAAATCCATTCGCAGTGTCGTCGTATTTTAGAACCAGAAAACAGGGAGCTAAACAAATGGCCAAAAAAGCAGCAGCCAAAAAACCGAAGACGAAAGCAAAATCAAAAGCCAAGCCAATTTCACTTCACCCACTGATCGACAAGGGTGTTCTGGGAAAGGCCAAGCCCAAATTCGCTGGCGGAACGCTTACCTGCAAATGTGCAAGCGATCCCGTAACCGTGAGCATTGGCGCACAAACGGCCCACAACCACGCCTGTGGCTGTACCAAATGCTGGAAACCGGCCGGGGCTTCCTTCTCTGTTGTGGCGGTTGTCGGCAGCGACCATGTGAAGGTCACGGCCAATGGCGACAAACTGAAACTTGTGGATGGCAATGCCACAATCCTGCGCCACGCCTGCACGGGTTGCGGTGCCCATATGTATGGCCGGGTGGAAAAAGAAGGACATCCATTCAAGGGCCTCGACTTCATCCATACCGAACTTTCCAGGGACAAGGGCTGGTCGCCACCCACTTTCGCTGCCTTCGTGTCGTCGGCCATTGAAGGCGGCATGCACCCGGACAAGATGGCGGCGGTTCGCGCACGCCTGAAGAAAGTGGGCTTGCCGCCATATGACTGCCTGTCACCGGGCCTGATGGACTATCTCGCCACCAGTGCCGCCAAGGCGTCCGGCATTCTGAAATAAATTCTACCATCACGACGGGTTCCTTATTTTAGCCATAAGTTCCTCTTATAAGAATTATGGTTTAGGAAAGGAGCCCGTGTGATACGCCTAATTTTAGCAAGTATAATCGGCATTCTACTGTTACTTCGGCCTGCGATCGCCGTCGAACTTACCCACATGCAGACCGCAACCCTGATCACGGCTGCGGAAAAGACCACCAAAGACCCGGTTGGCTGGGCTACGGACCTGCTGGGCGTGCTGGAATCGCACAACCTTCCCGCTACCAAGGAAAACATCTGCGCCAGCATTGCGGTGATAGACCAGGAGTCCAACTTCGTGGCCAATCCGGCCGTTGCCAACCTCGGTAAGATTTCAGAGGCAGCCTTGCGAAGCAAGTTCAACAAGGTGCCATTCCTGGGCGCACTGGCGGTGCAGTTTCTTGAATCCACGCCCAGCACGTCCGACAGTTACATGGCCCGCATCCGTGCCGCCCGGACCGAGCGCGACCTTGACATGACATACCGTGCCATGGTCGCCGATGCCGCCAAGCAATCAAACCTGGGCGTGGTCGTGAACTCGGGCATTCTCAATGGCCAGATCGAAGGCAAGAACGAGATCGATACGATCGGCTCCATGCAGGTGTCCGTGGGCTTTGCCATGAGCGTGTCCAAAAAGGCGAGGTGGCTGCCCATGTCACTGGAAGATAACTATGCTGTACGTGACGAGCTCTATTCGCGCCGTGGCGGCATGTATTACGGCATCCTGCAGCTTTTGGGCTATGAGTCAGGCTATGATCGCAAGATCTACCGCTTCGCTGACTACAATGCCGGCCGTTACTCCAGCCGCAATGCCGCCTTCCAGAAGCAAATTTCACTCCTGAGTGGCATGAGATTGGCAAATGACGGCGACTTGCTGCTTTACGTCAAGGCTGGCACACCCAACAAGAAGGCCAGCAGCACCGAAATTGCCCTGCGCAAAGTGCTGATGACCGTGGACGAGAAAAAACTGCGGAGCGATTTAATGCTGGAAAAAACCAATGGCTTCATTGAAACCGAAACCTTCAAGCGCGTACGCGAAGCCTACCTGCAAAAGACGAATAACTTGCCTCAGTTTGCAATCATTCCGGAAATCGACTTGAACAGCCCCAAAATCAAGCACGCCATGACCACCAGGAACTTTGCCGAAAGCGTTGACAGGAAGTACCAGGCCTGCATGGCCCGGAAGATCTAACCCTTTTTTACAGCTTCCACGTGCTGCGGGAATTCAGCCGTTGCCATGAGCACCTTGCAGCGCTCGAAGCGGTTGAGCGAATAGGCCCAAAAATCATCCGCCGGATTCTTGTTGGCGTGCTGGATGAGGCCCCACAACGTCCACAGGAGATCACACATGGCCTTGTAGATCACAAACCGCCCACGTTCTGCAGCACTGGGTTCCCCTTCAAAATAGGCAGCCAGCAGCTCTTCTTCCTGGGCCACGTCAAACACGCCTTCCACTGCAAGGTCGCCCAAGTCCCACAGGGGATCGTTCATCCCGGAATATTCCCAATCCACGATCCACATGCGCTTGCCCGTATCAATAAAATTTTCGCACAGGGGATCACAGTGGCAGGCAACAAGAGGGAGTTCATGGGCCGCAAGCGCCTTGCGAACCGCCCCCGCACTTTTCACCACCTCGGCATAGC
>JANMKJ010000318.1:0-7807 GCA_031371945.1 Rhodobiaceae bacterium | reverse complement strand
GCAGGAAGTCAAACAGGCGGTCCAGGCTTTTCTCAAAACCTGCGTCGGCAGCGGCCAGTACTTTTTCAGTCATCGGTTCCCTCTTCAATTCAATTCGGCAAAAATGCGGGCCCAGGAGCGCATGCCCTTGTGGAAGCTTTCTACGTCATACTTCTCGTTGGGGCTATGCTCACTGTCATCCTCGCGGGAAAATCCCACCAGCAGGCTTTCCATTTTCAAATGCTTCTTGAAACTTTCCACCACGGGAATTGAGCCGCCACTCCCGATCATCACCGGTGCCCTGCCCCATTCGGCTGTCAACGCTGACCTTGCCGCCTTCACGTAGGTGCTATCGCTTGTCACACTCACCCCGGAACTTTCACCACCCTGGGCCGAGAACGTCACCTTGCAGTCTGAGGGCAGCATGCCTTTGACGAACTTGCGGAATGCGACGCGCACGTGGTGGGGGTTCTGGCCACCCACCAGGCGAAAGGTGAGCTTCGCCATAGCCCTGGCGGGCAGCACGGTTTTGGCACCCGTACCCGTATATCCCCCCTCAATGCCGTTGACTTCCGCCGTGGGCCTGGCCCAGATCTGCTCGAGGGCGGTGAAGTTTTTTTCCCCGGCGGGCAGGCTGAGACCCACATCGCCCAGGAACTGCTTGTGGGAAAACTTGAGTTTGGCCCAGTCTTTTCGGGTTTGCGCCGGGATGGGTTTCACCCCCTCATAGAAGCCCGGAATGGCCACCTTGCCATTCTTGTCATGGATGGCTGCCAGGATGCGGCTCAGGACCTTGATGGGATTGGCGGCGGGTCCGCCATAGTAACCGGAATGCAGGTCGATGCGGGGACCGGACACCACGACTTCCTCGGCGATGCAGCCTCGCAAAAATGTATTGATGGCAGGGGTTCTATCGTCCCACATGCCGGTATCGCAGACGAATGCCACATCGGCCGCAAGGTCCGGGTTGCTCCTGTTGCCGGCCAAAAAGCGGTCAAGATGGGAAGCGTCGCCCTCCTCGTCACCCTCGATCAGCAGCGTCAGCCTGAACGGCAATGTTCCGTGTACGGCAAGCCAGGCGCGGCAGGCCTCAACAAAGGTCATGAATTGGCCCTTGTCGTCGGAGGCACCCCGGCCAAAAATTTGGCTTTTGCCATCTTTCCCTTTTCTGATTTCTGGTTCAAATGGTGGGGAATGCCACAGCTCCACCGGGTCTGCGGGCTGCACATCGTAATGGCCATAAAAGAGGATATGAGGCGTATGGGACGGTTGCCCAGGTTTAGCATATTTTCCGATGACAACGGGATTGCCCGTGGTCTCGTGGAGACTTGCGGCAAATCCCAGTCCCTCAAATTCCCTGATCAGCCAGGCTGCGGCACCGCGGCAATCACCATGATACTTGGGGTCGGTGCCGACGGACGGAAATCGTACAAGGGCAAGCAGGCGGTCCAAACTGGCATTCAGGTTCGCGTCAATGTGTTCAAGAACCGCATCACTTGCATGCATAACAAAATCCTAACACTTCAAACCCTAAGCTCTTATCCCACGGACTTTACACCAACTGCAAGGGTGGGGGCATGACGCAAACGCAATCCACTACTGCCTTTTCGCTCGCAAGGGATAGCCTGCAGGCGCATGAGTCCTCCGCCCGGCTGAGCCGCTTCCGCCGCCGTGGCTACCAGCGCTACCGGCTGGTAAGTTCGCAAATCGACCTGTCGCTGCTGTGGAAACGCCGCTGGTTTATCATTGCCATGGTTCTGGGCTTTGTTCTGATGGCCGCGCCCACGCCGTCGGGCCTTACGCACCAGGGCCAAATTGTTCTGTGCATGTCCATCATGGCCACCATCCTGTTTGTCAGCGAGGCCATACCCTTGCCAACGGTGCCTCTGCTGATCATCGTGGGGCAAGTGGTGCTGCTGAAAGTCGATCCCACCAAGGTGGCGCAAAGCCTGATGACGGATTCCGTCCTGTTCATCATGGGCTCGCTGATGCTGGCGGTCGCGATCGTGAAGCAGCGACTGGACAAGCGTATTGCCTGGTGGATCGTCAAGCTCACGGGCACCAACATCTACTGGATCAGTTTTGGCATAACCGTCGTGTGCGGCGTGCTGGCGGCCTTCATCGGCGAACATACGGTGGCCGCGATGATGCTGCCGGTGGGCGTTACCTTGATCTCGCTCACCTCAAACGACCCCAAGAAAGTCCACAACCTTGCGGCCGTCATTCTGTTTTCGATTTCCTATGGCTGCTCCATAGCCGGTGTAGCCACACCGTCGGGCGGTGCGCGCAATGCCATCATCATCAGCTACTGGAAGGATTTTTTCTACGATCCGCTGGACCCTGCATCGCGGCGCTACCTGATGGATTACGTGACGTGGATCTACTACGCGTTTCCCATGTTCCTGTTGCGACTGCCGATTGTTGCCGCCCTCCTGATATTCACCTTCCGGCCTGAAACCACCGACATGTCGCGCGCCATCAGCCGCCTGCGTACCCAGGTTTCCATGCAAGGCCCGATGAAGGCATCGGAATGGACGACCATCGCAATCTTCCTGGTCACCATATTGGGCTGGATCACGCTGTCGAATTCGCTGGGACTTGGTGTCATCGCGATTTCAGGCACCATTGCCTTCCTGGTGCTGGGCCTGGTGCGGTGGGAAGATATCAATTCCGGCGTCAACTGGGGCGTCGTGCTGCTCTATGCGGCCTCCATTTCCCTGGGCGTTGAAATGAAGGAAACGGGTGCGGCCGAATGGGTTGCGGGCAGTGTACTGCTCACCCTCAACCACATTGGTGCCGGCAGCGCCCTTGGTTTCAATACGGTCATTGCCCTCCTCACCATTGGTGTTTCAAACACCATGACGGCAGGTGCCGCCGTGGCGGTGCTTGCACCCATTGTGTTGAAGACCGCAGTGATTGCCCATGAAGACCCGATCAGTGCCGGCTTTGTAACGGCCATCTCTTCGGCGTTTGGTTACCTTACCCCAGCCGCGCAACCCGCCTTCACCATCATCTATGCTTCGGGCTACCTCAAGGGCGTCGACTTCTTCAAGATCGGGGTGCGCATGATGCTGCTTTCGCTTGTCGTGCTGCTGTTCATTTCAACCGTGTACTGGCCATTGCTGCGATGAGAAATTTTTTCAAGCGCTCGCAATTATCCGACCGGCAGGAAAGTGCGGTGCGCAAGACCTTGCAGAACCTGCGGGCCCAGCGTCGCAACCGCTTTCGCATTCTGGCCTGCGTTGATGGCACCGACGAGGCTGATGATGCGGTGCGCTATGCGGCACGCTTTGCCACCAGCAATGATTGCGACCTGATCATCCTGCATGTACGGCCGATCGACCAGGGCCTGCACTCCGGCGGCTTGCAGGTGAGATTGGCCCGGCAGAACATGATGGAAGCGGGATTTGAGCTCCCCGGCGTGCGCTATCTCAAGCAGGCGCTTGATGTGCTGAAGCAGGAAGGCATTGACCCGGAAAGCTGGCCCAAGGAGACCGACAACCAGGATGCCTGGGGTGATCCTGCGGGTGATACCAAGGTTGAATACAGGAGTCCGGAAGGGCGCAGTGTCGTGCTCAAGTTGAAGACCGCGCCGGATGTAACCAACGGCATTCTCGACCAGTATGAGCTTGGTCCCTACAATCTCATGGTGCTGGGCGAACCCTCGCGCTGGCGCAGCGAATTCAAGGCTTTTTTTGATGCAGGCGTGGTGCAGCAGGTCACGGTCCTTGCGCCCTGCTCCGTCCTTGTGGTGCGTAAAGGTCCCGAGAAGTCCGGCTTCTTTGTCTGCACCGATGGCACGTCGCGCTCCATGCAGGCGGTGCGGCGGGCAGCCGTGCTGGCGCATGTGACCGGCGAACCCATTACGCTGTTTTCGGTGGCCGATACCGAAGGCGGCAAGGGTGCAGCGGACGAGGCCGTAGCCAATGCGCGGGCCCTGCTCAAGGCCATGAAAATCCCGGTGCATGAAACCAAGGTGGCGATCGGCAATGCGGTTGAAGAAATTGTCGAGCGGGGCTCGCTCTACAAGATCGTTGTTGTCACCGATGAGGGCCGTTCACGGTTCCAGCGCCTGTTCAAGGGCTCCACCGCAACCGACGTGGTGCGGCGGGCCAGAACCAGCGTGCTGGATGTAAGGTAACTAGGCTTTGGCGGTACGCAGCTTTAAAGCACCCAGGGCTGCGATGGCACCAAGGGCATGAATGAGTGCCGTTGCCGCCACGAAACCCGCACCATAAATCCAGGGGTTGGCCAGCTCAGGCATTTCAGCGCCGTGGGCCACACCGTGGGCCAGCGCAAACGACCCAACGATTGCCATGCCGCTCCAAACCGGCATTTTCACCCGCGCCAGAACCAAGGCTGCGAGCACAAAACCGGAGGCCAAAATCATGGTCTCAGCGAATGGTACATTCACGCCAGACATGCCAAGGGCGCCGCCTGCGATCATCATGCCTAAAAACGCGGCAGGCAAGGCCCAAAGTGATCTGCCGCCCATCGTGGCACCCCAGGCGCCAACGGCCAGCATGGCGAGGACATGGTCCCAGCCGAGGAAGGGATGGAGAAAGCCCGAGGCTATTCCATGGCCCGCATGGGCAAGGGCCGGTGTGGCCGAGAGTATGGTGAGTGTTGCAACAAGTGCTGTGCGCTTCATTGTCATGATCCCCTTCATTTGGTCTTGATCGATTGCCAAACTATCAAGGGAATTTGTAAAAGTCTCCCCCTAAAAGCGACATGGCTGAGCTGTGTAGCGGCTTCGGCCTGACACATTGTCAGCTCGACGGGATGCCGCTAGACTTCACCCATCCAGAAAGTTCACGCATGACAGACTACAAACTTTATTGCTTTGGTGAATCGGGCAACGCCTACAAGGCGGCGCTGATGCTGAACCTGTGCAACCTGTCCTGGACGCCCATCTGGGTTGATTTTTTCAACGGCGAAACGCGCACCCCTGAATACCGCTCGAAGATCAATGGAATGGGCGAGGTCCCCGTGCTGCTGCACGGCGACAAGAAAATCAGCCAGTCGGGTGTCATCCTCGATTACCTGGCCGAACAGACGCGCAAATTCGGTCCCAAGAGTGAAGACGAGCGGCGCGAGATCCTGCGCTGGATGCTGTTTGATAACCACAAGTTCACCAGCTACATCGCCACACTGCGCTACATGATTTCACTGGCCAAGACCGGGGAAACCCCGGTCACGGAATTCCTCCGCCAGCGTTTTAGCAATTCCCTGAAAATTGTAGACGGGCATCTGGCACAACAACCGTTCCTCATCGGCAAGCGTGCCACCATCGCGGATTTCTCGCTCTGTGGTTACCTGTATTATGGCGAGGAACTGCCGCTCTCGCTTGATCCGTTTACCCATGTCTTGAACTGGCTGGATCGCATCAAGTCCCTGCCCGGCTGGAAACATCCCTACGAGTTGATGCCGAGGAAGTAGTGCGCATTAGGTATCTGACGCTGCAGCTTCCAGATACTCGTCGAGGTGCTCGAGGTTTTCAAAACGCATCCAGCCCTCGTCGGTTTCAGCCTCAACCGTGCCATCGGACAGAATGCGCGCCGGGCGGCCACGGATAACTTTTTCCTCAACCACATAGAGCTCGCCGTCGGCGGGCGCTGCTTCGGCTTCCGCTACTGCTACCGGCACTTCCAGCTTGGCAACCTCGGTCTTGGCGGCAGGTACTTCTGTCATCGTGGGTTCAACGCCCAGCGCAATGGCAATATCAGTCTTGGCCTGCTCAAGGGCGGAGATCGTATCAGCCACACTTGTCTTCATGGCGGCTGATGCTTCCGCATCGGATGCCTCAACGGCGGCGGCCACTGCCTTGGCGCCAAAGCCCTTGAATTTGGGCGTGGCGGGGGTGGAGCCTGAAAGCTCGACCGCAGGTTCTTCTTTTTCAACGACAGCCACCACGCTTCCCACGCCGCGCTCACGCAGGGCGCCGGCAATGTTGCCGATACCCAGGCACAGGGCGCCACCCACCAGCAGAATTGCAGCGACTTCAGGTGTGAGCGCCAAAACCTGCATTTGTCCCGGCTGGAAGTGAATGAGCAGGCCCAGGGCCACACCCGCTGCCAAGAACAGAACCCCAAATATCAAGACCAGTTTCGACATCATTTCCCCTTGGGACAGAATCATTAAAACCTGAGTAGCCCAACTTCGTCTGGAATCCCACTCAGGGCGGACATTTTCTGAATTATTTGCCTAGTTTTCAACCGTAAACTTGGGTGCTGGCCTGGAAAGGGTTCCACTTTCGATGGCCGCCCACACCTGGCGGGCTATGTCGCGGTAAATTGCCGTGTGAATGGAATCAGGCATTGATACCACCACCGGTTCGCCGCGATCCGACCTTACCCTCACTTCCGTATCGAGCGGCACTTCGCCGAGGAACGGCACGCCGAGCTTGGCTGCCTCGTCGCGCGCCCCCCCATGGCCAAAAATTTCGTGGCGCTCGCCACACTTGGTGCAGACGAAATAGCTCATGTTCTCGACGATGCCGATGACGGGAACATTGACCTTGCGAAACATGTTGAGACCTTTTCGCGCATCAATGAGGGCAAGGTCCTGGGGAGTTGATACGATGACCGCACCTGACAGGGGTGTTTGCTGGGCCAGCGTCAATTGCGCGTCGCCCGTGCCAGGCGGCATGTCGACGATCATCACGTCAGTCTCGCCCCACGAAACTTCCCGCAAAAGCTGGGTAAGAGCCGACATCACCATGGGTCCGCGCCAGATCATCGGCGTGTCTTCATCTACCAGAAAACCGATGGAGGCCACCTCCACGCCGTAGCGTGACATGGGCTTCATGCGTTTGCCTTCCACGTCACTGGCCTCGGGCCTGCCCGTGATGCCAAACAGCTTGGGCATGGAGGGCCCGTAAACATCCGCATCGAGAACGGCCACCTTGAGCCCCAGTGATTTAAGTCCGAGTGCCAGATTGATCGCCGTGGTGGATTTGCCAACGCCGCCCTTGCCGGACGCAACCGCCACCAGATGCTTGACGCCGGGCACACCATTCTTGAGATTGGAAGCGGCACTCACCTTGGGTCCGGGCTGGCGCGCCGGAGCCTGTTCGGCCGTGAGGGCGACCAGTGCCCTGGAGACACCCGGCAGTTCGCTCACCCGTTTTTCAACAACGGCGCGCAGGGCCTCCATGGCTTTCATATGCTGGGGGTCGGCGTTCAGTGCAAACATCACGCGACCATCCTGAATGGCAATTTCGGAAACCAGTCCCTGGGACACGATGTTGCCCCGGCCATCGGGGGCGGCTATCGCCCTGAGGGCCGCCACTACGGTTTCCTTGGTAATTTCAGTCATTTTCCGGTCCAAATCCACGTCAGAAGGGGTGGGCATAGACCTAAATGGCCAGGCCCCGCAAGTTGCAGTTAATTTTTCCTTTCCCGAAGCCCTTCGAATTTTAGCATTCGCGCAAAGTCGGCCTTAGGGCTTGTCTGCTAGGCTTGACCACTTGGGATGGTTAAGTTTTGGATCAAATTTAAAACATGAGTGCTGAAACAATATTGCAGGACGTTCTGGAGCGGAGCAATTTTCCGGTCGAGGAACTGATTGAGCCCGCAGCCCAGTCGGCACCTACCGCGGCTGATGACAATGCGTGGGAACCTGACAGCCAAACCCCGTGGAAGCGCGAGCTTCTTACCCTTTTCATGCGCAACCAGTTGCGCATTGCGCCGACCATGCCAATCCTCACATTCATGCTGGCCTTCACCGCTCTCCTGTGGGTGCAGCCGCTGGTCATAATGGGCTGGCTTGGCGCGGCATTGTCCTGCCATGCCATTCAAATTTACCTGTGCTTCAAATTTTTCCACAA
>JANMKJ010000310.1:0-3045 GCA_031371945.1 Rhodobiaceae bacterium | reverse complement strand
GGACCTTATTTTGCCAAGGGCCTGGCCAGCCTGAACGACCACCCCATCGTCGGGGAAACCCGTTCCATCGGCCTCATTGGTGCCATTGAGCTCTCCAGCGACAAGACGAAGAGGGCGAGATTTCATGATTCCGGCCGGGTTGGCACGATCTGCCGCGACCATTGCTTCAAGAACAACCTCGTCATGCGTGCCTGCTGGGATACCATGGTCCTGGCACCGCCGTTCATCATTTCAAAGAAGGAAATCGATGAAATCGTCCGCCTCGCCCGGGTGGCCCTTGATGCGACCTATGCCGACGTTAAGTCTGAAATGAAATAACATCGATTTTAGTTGAATTTGTTACATAATTCGACAAAGTCGTGATTTGGTAACCAGCCGCTTTCTACCAAGGAGTATTCCTATGTCATTATATCGTCCACGTTTTGCGCCATCGCGCCGCTCAGTGCTCAAAGGTACCGGCGCCATGATCGCAGGAATGAGCTTCATCCCACACCTGTCCCAGGCCGAGGAAGAAAAGAAGCTCAACCTCTATAACTACGATACCTATATCGGTGAATCGACACTGACTGATTTCAGCGGTGCCACCGGCATTGAAACCAAGATGGACCTGTTCGCCGACATGGACGAATTGTTTTCGAAGTTGAAGGCCGGCAATCCTGGTTACGATGCGATCGTCGTATCCAACGATTATCTTGAGCGCATGGTCAAGGCCAACATGGTTGTAGCCCTCGACCATAGCAAAATTCCAAACATGTCAAACATTGATCCGGCTTTCCTTGATCCCAAGTTCGATCCCGGCCGCAAATTCTCCCTTCCATATATGTGGGGCACCATCGGCATCGGCTACCGCAAGTCGGCCGTTGAAGGCGGCAAGCTTGACAGCTGGAAAGACCTGTTCGAGTCCGACAAATACGCCGGAAAGATTTCCGTGCTCGGTGATGCACAGAACGTGCTGGGCTGCGCGCTCAAGTACCTGGGCTTCTCGTTCAATTCAACCAACCCGGATGATTTGAAAAAGGTGCAGGAACTCCTCATCGCGCAAAAGAAGAACATCAAGGTCTTTGCCGACGACAATGGCCAGGACTTGCTCGCCTCCGGCGAAGTCGTGGCTTGCCAGGAATGGAACGGTGATATCGCGCAGGTCATGGTGGAAGACAAGGACCTGGATTACGCCGTGCCCAAGGAAGGCACCAATATCTGGGAAGATACCTGGGCCATTCCAACCGGGGCACCGCACCCTGAAAACGCCCACGCCTTCCTGAACTTCATTCTGGATGCCGAGAACGGCAAGAAGATCGCCACAACCGTGCAGTATGCCACGCCAAATGCTGCGGCCAAGAAGCTCATGCCACCAGAATACACCGGAAGTTCGGCAATCTATCCGCCATCGGACGTCCTGGCAAAATGCGAGAGCACCATCTATCTCGGCGAAGAAGCCGCCAAGGTGCGTGACGAGATCTGGACCCGTATTCAAGCCGCCTGATGAATTAAACATGATTTGGAGACGGCAGCTTGCCGTCTCCATTTTGTTTGGCTAGCATGTCCCTGGAGCATTGGTGGGGAGCTGGCTAAGTTTGGATAACTGGAAAGACAACAAGAACGTCTTTTGGACTCTGGCCGGACCGGGAACATTCTGGCTCCTGGTGTTCTTCATCTTGCCACTGGGTTTCCTATTCGTGATGTCGTTCAGCGACAAGGCCATGATCAACGGTGAAATCTCAATCACCGAATATGATTATTTTACCGGCATCACCAACTACGTCCGCTCGTTGGATTCCCTGTATCTTACCATCATGTGGAAATCCATCTGGATCAGTGCGCTCGCCACCATCCTGTGCCTGGTAACCGCCTATCCCATCGCCTTTGGCATTTGCTTTGCGCCTGATCGCTGGAAACCCATACTGCTCCTCTTGGTGGTGCTGCCGTTCTGGATCAATTTGCTGATCAGAACCTACGCTCTCATCGCGGTGTTCAGGACCCAGGGCTATGTCAATCTGGCGCTGGGCACGGTGGGCCTCGGTCCCTACGAAATGCTTTACAACAACTTCGCCGTCATCTTCGGCCTGGTCTATGTCTACATGCCCTTTATGGTACTGCCGCTCTATGCCACCATCGAACGGCTCGACAAGTCGTTCCTGGAGGCCAGCCTTGATCTTGGCGCATCGCAGTTCACAACCTTCGTGAAAGTCACGGTACCCCTCACCATGCCCGGCATCATCACCGGCATCATCCTGGTGTTCATCCCGTGTCTTGGGTCCTTCCTCACGCCGGACCTCCTGGGTGGCGCCAATGCCGTCATGATCGGCAACGTCATCGAGCGCCAGTTCAAGGCGGCCAATGACTGGCCGTTCGGTGCGGCCCTGTCATTCATGCTGATGTATGCAACCCTCGCGGCCCTCATGCTGCGCGCCTATCTCGCCAGCCGCAGCAAGGGAGTGGACGTATAATGGCAGCCCTCCTGAAGCCTGGCTCCGGCCCCCTGGATTACGGCAACCGGCTGTGGCTCAAGATCCTGTTCGTCGTTATTTACGTGATGCTTTATATCCCCATCATCACGCTCATCGCCTTTTCCTTCAACACCGACAAGCGTGGCATCGTCTGGCGGGGCTTTACCCTCGATAACTACGTCAAGGCCTGGAACAATTCCGCCCTGATCGAGGCCATGACCAATTCACTGATGATTGCCTTCATTTCAACCGTGATAGCAACTGTCATTGGGGCCATGGTGGCCCTTATGCTGTGGCGCTTCCGCTTTCCCTTCAAAGGCACCTACGAGGCCTTCATGGGCCTTCCCATCGTCATTCCAGAAATCTGCATGGGTGTGGCGCTGCTGCTGTTCTTCAATGAAACCGGCCTGATGAATGCCGTGGTCAGCATGCCGTGGCCCTTGAACCTCGGCAACATCATCATCGCCCACGTGGCTTTCTGCTTTCCCTTTGTAACGGTTGTGGTGCGCTCCCGCCTCGTGGGTTTCAACCGCCAGCTTGAGGAGGCATCGAAAGACCTCGGCGCCAGCGAATGGCAAACCTTTTGGAAGGTGATCGT
>JANMKJ010000299.1:0-1788 GCA_031371945.1 Rhodobiaceae bacterium | reverse complement strand
GGTCTTATTTTGTCGGTTGTGCCAGCCACAGCCCAAGGGGCCTGCACACCAGGCACAACCAAGAAAATTGCCTTTATGCTCAAGCAGCAAACGGCCTTCCGCTACCTGAATGCCGACATTCCATTTTTCAAGAAAACGGCGGAAGCTGCAGGTTATGAGGTAATTGTCCAATCTGCCGAAAACGACGCACAAAAGCAGATTGGTCAGGCCGAGAACGTAATTACACAGGGGGTGGATGCCATCGTCATTCAACCGGTTGACTTCAATGTGGCTGCAGGTATCGCTGAAATGGCAACCAAGGCCGGAATTCCCCTCGCGTCATATGACGACATGATTCTGGGTGCAAAGCAGGCAGGTTTTATTGGTCGTGATCCAAAGGATGGAGGTGCGGAGGCCGCACGCGCTGTCGTTGCCAAGGTTCCAAAGGGGAACTATGTGCTTATAGGCGGTGACGCAGGGCAAACTGGCTCCACCCTCATGCAACAGGGCTACCGTGATGTTCTTGAACCTCTCGCAACCAAGGGTGACATCAAGATCGTCATGGACCAATTCACTCCCGGCTGGAAAACAGAACCTGCGCAGGCCAACGCTGAAAACGCACTTACTGCAAACAACAACAAGGTTGACGCGTTTCTCGTTTCCTATGATGGCATGTCACTCGGAGTATTGCAGGCTATCGAAGCAGCGGGCATTAAGGCAGGCTCAATACTTGTGACCGGCCAAGATATGGAAATGTCCGCAGCCCAGGCAATCGTTGAAGGGCGCCAGTTTGGCAGTCTCTGGCCAGCACCTGACGAAATGGCAATAGCAGGAGCAAACGCGGCTGTCGCAATGGCGCAATGCAAGGATATTGGCGCCACTACCACTGCCGATAATGGAGCTGGTCAGATTCCGTGGGTCAAAACCCCGATTTATCTGGTGAGCCAGGATGAAATGCCCGATTTTGTTTGCAAGCATTCGTTCTGGCTGAACGTTGATGAAGTCTACAAGAACGTTCCCGACAAAAAGCCGAGTTGCAAATAATCAAAACCAGTCGCAATCTAATTTGTTCAAATGTCCAATATCAGCCATGGCCCGTCTGCGCATGCTGCCGCGAGTTGGCCAAATGATTCCATTCTGGTTGCGACTGGACTTACCAAGCGATTTCCAGGAGTGCTGGCACTTGACGGCGTCAGCTTTTCGATTGCATCAGGTGAGATTGTTGCACTTCTAGGCCAGAATGGCGCCGGAAAGTCCACACTTATCCAGATTTTTGCCGGCGTACACCCGGCAGGAAGTTATGACGGCAATATCATTTTTGGTGGTCGGGCCTTCATCCCTAAAGGTGTTGCCGCGGCCGAGGGGGCCGGCGTTGCTCTCGTGCCTCAAGAGGTCAACATCGTTCCTGATTTAACGGTTGCAGAAAACATCTGCCTCAACGATGAACCCACGCGGTGGGGTGTCGTAGATGTGGGGCAAAAACTGTTGCGCGCCAAGAAGGCACTCACCTATTTTGATATAGATGTCGATCCCTCCAGCCCCATGGCAGCGCATGACCTGGCCACCCAACAGCTCATCGTCATAGCCCGAGCCCTTGCCAAAAATGCTCGCCTGCTCATACTTGATGAACCGACCGCAGCACTCACGGAACATGAATCGCACCGCCTGTTTGACCGCATGCGGTCGCTCAAAGAGCGTGGCGTTGCAATTATATTCGTATCTCATCGGCTTACAGAAGTTTTCACGATATCGGACCGCATTGTCGTCATGCGGGATGGTCGCATTCGCGGCGAGCACAATGTAGCCGAT
>JANMKJ010000010.1:0-6921 GCA_031371945.1 Rhodobiaceae bacterium | reverse complement strand
GCTGGTTGTGGCAATCCTGTTTGCGGCGGGACTTTCGGCCATCGTTGAATCGATGAATTTCCTGTTCAACGCCAACCTCGGATATGACCTTCACGAGCGGATATGGAGCACATCGGCAGCACTGGTGGGGCCCATCTACGGCCTGTCGCTGATGCCGCGCGACCTTGACGAGGAAATTGATATTGCGGGCCAGAAGGATACTTTGCTGGCGCGCGGTGTTTCAGTCCTGGTGAATTATGTGCTGGTGCCCGTCATCCTCGTCTATGCCGTCATCCTGCATGCCTATGCCATCAAGATCGCGGGCGAGCAAAGCCTGCCCAAGGGCCAGATCGGATTGATCGTCACGATCTATGCACTGGGCGGTACGGGTGCCTGGCTGGTGGCGTGGCCATGGCGCGACGAGGGCACACGGCTGTTGCGCTGGTTCATGCGCGGCTGGTTCTGGCTCACCATCGTACCCGCCGTGCTGCTGGCGGTTGCCATTTGGCGGCGCATCTCGGACTATGGTGTCACCCCAGACCGCTACGGCATCATGCTGGTGGCGATTTGGGTTGCCGCACTTACCGTCTATCTCGCCGTTCGCCGCAACCGGGCCGACATGCGGGCCATTCTGGGCGGCATTGCCGTGTTGTTGCTGGTGGGATCAGTGGGGCCGTACGGGGCCACGGGACTTACCATTTCAAGCCAGGTCAAGCGTCTTACTGACATTTTTGCGGCGCACGGGCTGTTCAAGGATGGAAAGGCCGTGATGGCGGAAAACAAGCTGACGAGTGAGGTCATCTACGAGGCCAACTCCATTCTCTACGCGCTGCGGGATGCGGGCGGTCTCGACCGATTGCGGCCATGGTTTGCGGGCAATGAGGTTGACCCGTTCAAGGTGCCCGCCGACAGGTGGACCATCGTGGGCAACATTGCCACATATCTGGGTGCGGAAAGTCCGGTGTCCCCGCCCACATACCTCAATTTCACTTCCAATGTTCCGATGTCATTTCCTATCCCTGCGGAGAGCCGCCTGGTTGGACCGCTTCTGGTGACGGCGCCCAATGTCAATGACCCGACGCAGCCACCGATGACCGCATTCAACGACAACAAGACGTTGACGATCAAGCTGGAGACTGCGACCTACACAATTCCCACTGTTGATTTCGTTGCCAAGACCAAGGCGCGCGTCTCTCAAGACTCCATGAGGCAGCCGATGGTGATGTTTGAAATTGCGCCGGGTGTCAGCGTGGCTATCGATTCAATCTATGCCCAGCCCAAGGACCTGAGTTCGGCCCGGTTCTGGCTCATTCTGCCGCAAGAGAAAACGGTTCCCTGAGCCAGGCCGCAAAATCTGCCTTGGCCCGTGAGGTGTAGCTGCGCTTGCGGGCTACGGCCTTTTCGCTGTGGTCGAGGCGTTTTCCGTCCACCCGCCTGGGCGCATCAACCGGCGGGAACAGGCCGAAGTTCACATTCATCGGCTGGAACGAGCCTGTGCCCTTGTCGGTGGTTTCGATGTGGCCACCGGTGATGTGGTTGATCAAAGCGCCATGCGCCGTGGTGGCAGGTGGCGGGGCGAAGGGTTGTCCGGCCCGTTCGGCTGCAGCCATGCGCCCAGCCATGAGGCCCATGGCGGCACTTTCCACGTAACCCTCGACGCCGGTTATCTGGCCGGCAAAACGCAAACGCGAACAGAGCTTTAGCCGCAGCTGTTCGTCCAGCACCTTAGGGCTGTTGAGGAAGGTATTGCGGTGCAGGCCGCCGAGCCGTGAAAATTCGGCGTTTTCCAGCCCGGGAATGGTTCTGAACACCCGCACCTGGTCGGCGTATTTCAGCTTGGTCTGGAAACCCACCATATTATAGAGCGTGCCAAGCTTGTTGTCCTGGCGCAGCTGGACCACGGCATAGGCCTTGACCAGGGGATCGTGGGCATTGGTGAGGCCACGGGGCTTCATGGGTCCATGGCGCAGGGTTTCAGCGCCGCTTTCGGCCATCACCTCAATGGGCAGGCAGCCATTGAAATAGGGGGTGGATTTTTCCCACTCCTTGAAATCGGTTTTCTCGCCTTCCAGCAGGGCGCGGATGAAATCCTCGTATTGCGAAATGCTCATGGGACAGTTGATGTAGTCCTTGCCGGTGCCGCCGGGGCCAACCTTGTCGTAGCGCGACTGGAACCAGGCCTTGCCCATGTCGATGGATTCGCGGTGGATGATGGGGGCGATGGCGTCAAAAAAAGCCAGGTCGTCTTCACCGGTAAGTGCGCGGATAGCCGAGCCCAGGGCGGGTGAGGTGAGGGGGCCCGTGGCGATGATGACATTATCCCAGTCTTCGGGGGGAACTCCCGTGACTTCATCATACTCAACGGTGACGAGGGGGTGGGCCTTCAGGGTTGCGGTGATTTCAGCGGAGAAGGCATCGCGGTCCACGGCCAGGGCCCCACCAGCAGGCACCTGGTGCTTGTCGGCAGTTGCCATGATCAGGGAGCCGGCCTCGCGCATTTCCCAATGCAGCAGGCCTACGGCGTTCTGGTCGGAATCGTCACTGCGAAAGGAGTTGGAACAAACCAGTTCGGCAAAGCCGCCAGACTTGTGCGCGTCGGTTGCCACCTTGGGACGCATTTCATGCAGGACCACGGGCACACCCTGCTGCACGCAGGCCCAGGCCGCTTCTGATCCCGCCATTCCGGCGCCAACTATGTGAACTGGTTTTGTCATGGGGCCGCACATAGCATGACGTGACAGGCCCTGACAAATCGCCTTATAGGAGGGGCATGAAAATATCCCGCCGCCAGATCCTGTTATCCGCACTTGCCGCAGGCTTGCCCACGCCAGCATTTGCAGCACGCGACATTGGACCGGAATGGGTTGTGGGCGTCATTCCCGATTCGCCCTTCAACATCGACCTTGTCAACCTGCGCATGGTGCCCGAGGGATCGCGGCGACGGGATGTGAGTTTCAAGGGACCGGAGCCTGCAGGCTCGCTGGTGGTCGATGCGGCGGCACGGGTGCTTTATTATGTGCAAGGTGGGGGCAGGGCCATTCGCTTTGGCATCGCCGTGGGCCGGGAGGGGGCCGCCTGGCATGGTTCCGCGGTAGTGGGCCGCAAGGCCAAATGGCCCACCTGGACACCCACATCCAACATGCGCCGGCGTAATCCAAAGCTGCCCTTGCAAATGAAGGGCGGTCCGGAAAACCCGCTGGGGGCGCGCGCGCTTTATCTTTTCCAGAACGGAGTGGACACGCTGTACCGCATCCATGGCACCAACGAGCCGTGGAGCATTGGCAAAGCCGCCTCGTCGGGCTGCATTCGCATGCTGAACGAGGATGTGTTTGAGCTGTTTGGCAGCGTGCCAGTCGGCACCCGCGTCATTGTGCGATAAAGTTTAACCGCTTAGGCACTTTGCCAATTGTGGCAGCAGCGCTATAGCATGTCCCATGACAATACTTTCAGACATTTCCACCGAATTGCAATCCATCCGCGCCCAATCCCTGTGGAAGACGGAGCGGCCAATCCTATCGCCGCAAGGCTCCCATATCGAAGTGGCGGGCGGTCGAAAAGTATTGAACTTCTGCGCCAATAATTATTTGGGCCTGGCGGATCATCCCGCCCTCATCGAGGCCGCCAAAGCAGCACTGGACAGCCACGGGCTGGGCATGGCGTCGGTGCGGTTCATTTGCGGCACCTCGGATCTGCACGCGCAGTTGGAAGCCCGCATCGCCCAGTACCTGCAGATGGAAGATTCCATTCTTTACGCCGCGTGTTTTGATGCCAATGGCGGGGTTTTTGAGCCGCTGTTTGGCGAGCAGGACGCAATCGTTTCCGATGCCCTGAACCACGCGTCGATCATTGATGGCATTAGGCTGTGCAAGGCGGGGCGCTACCGTTATGCCAATGGCGACATGGCCGATCTCGAAGCACAGCTGCAGAAGGCCAAGGCCGAAAACCGGCGGCGCATCGTGATCGTGACCGACGGTGTGTTTTCCATGGATGGATATTTCGCCAAGCTGGGGGAAATCCGTGCCCTGGCCGACACGTATGGTGCGTTGATCATGGTGGATGACTGCCATGCCACGGGCTTTACCGGTCCACAAGGGCGGGGCACACCAGCACGGGCCAGGATCAAGGTTGATATTCTCACCGGCACCCTGGGCAAGGCGCTGGGTGGTTCTGCCGGTGGCTATATTGCGGCGGCAAAGCCCATTGTGGACCTGATGCGGCAACGGTCCAGGCCCTATCTGTTTTCCAACGCCTTGCCGCCCCCCATCGTGGCGGCTGCGATCAAGGCCATTGATCTCGCGGAGGCTGGCGATGATTTGCGGGCCAAGCTTTTTGACAATGCCAAGCGGTTTCGCAGCGGCATGAGTGCGGCAGGATTTAAGCTGCTGGCGGGCGAGCACCCCATCATTCCGGTGATGCTGGGGGAGGCAAAACTGGCACAGGACATGGCGTCAAAGCTTTATGAGCAGGGGATTTACGTCACCGGGTTTTTCTTTCCGGTGGTGCCGCAGGGCAAGGCGCGGATCAGGACGCAAATGTCTGCAGCACATTCGTCACAGGACATCGATATGGCCATCATGGCATTTACGGAAGTTGGCAAGCAATTGGGGGTGATTTGATGCGTGCATTGGTCAAGGCAGAAAAGAAAGAGGGACTCATCATGCGCGATGAGCCCATTCCACAGATCGGGCCCGATGACATTCTCATCAAGGTTGCCAAGACCGGCATTTGCGGTACCGACCTGCATATCTGGAAGTGGGACGAGTGGGCCCAGAAAACCATTCCGGTTCCCATGGTGGTTGGACATGAATATGCGGGCATCGTCACGGAAGTGGGTGCCCATGTGCGCACCGTGAAGGTTGGTGACCGGGTATCCGGCGAAGGCCACCTCATTGGCATGAAAAGCCGCATGGCGCGCGCCGGGCATTTCCATCTCGATCCCGAAACCAAGGGCGTTGGCGTGAATGTGCCGGGTGCCTTTGCGGAGTATCTGAAGCTTCCGGCCTTCAATGCCATCCACCTGCCGCCGGAAGTGGATGATGAAATCGGTGCCATTCTCGATCCCCTCGGCAATGCGGTTCACACCGCCCTGTCGTTTGACCTCGTCGGCGAGGACGTGCTGATCACCGGGGCGGGGCCTATTGGCATCATGGCCGCCGCCGTTTGCAGGCACGTTGGCGCGCGGCACATCGTGATCACGGACGTGAATGATTACCGGCTGGAACTTTGCAACCAGGTGACCGATGCGGTGACGGTGAATGTTTCGCGCGAAGACCTGAAATTGGTGATGGAGCGTATCGGCATGCGCGAGGGCTTTGACATTGGCCTTGAGATGTCAGGCGCCCCCAAGGCCTTCGACCAGATGACCGACCACATCATCATGGGCGGCAAAATTGCCATGCTCGGCATACCGTCTTCGCCCGTTCCCGTGGATTGGAACCGGGTGATTTTCAAGTCACTCACCATCAAGGGCATCTATGGCCGCGAAATGTTCGAGACCTGGTACAAGATGATCGCCATGCTGCAGTCTGGCCTTGATGTGCGAAAAGTCATAACCCACCGGATGAAAGCTGCCGATTACGCGCAAGGTTTTGCGCTGATGAAGCAGGGCTCCTGCGGCAAGGTGGTTTTGGATTGGGCATGACTTACAAACTTTACGGTTGGGGGCAAACCGGGTCGATGGCCATTGAGGCTGCATTTGCCGAGGCAGGTGTGACCTATGAGTTCGTTCCTGTAAACCGCAAGACGAATGAAAATCTGACGGAAGCCTTTGCCAAGATCAATCCGCGTCAGCAGCTCCCGGCACTGGCGCTTCCAGACGGATCCATCATGACCGAAGGTGCGGCCATGCTGCTCCACATTGGCGATGCATTTCCCGCAGCCCAACTGCTTCCAAGGCCCGGCAGCAGTGCGCGGGCCCAGCACGATCGGTGGCTGGCGTTCTTTGCCGTAAATGTTTACGAAGCCGAGCTGCGGCAACTCAAGCCAGGCTATTATACGACCGAGCCTGCAGGTGCTGCCGGTGTAAAAGCTGCCGCAGACGCCTATGTCGAGCGGCATTTCCAAATCTATAATGACAGCCTGGGGTCTGGCCCCTATCTTTTTGGCGATCATTTCATGATGATTGACATCTACGTGTGGATGCTGGCCCAGTGGACGGAGCAGCCATGGCTGGCGGCCAATTGCCCCAAGGTTAAGCGCCTGTCTGACACGGTCATGGCGCGACCGCTTATCGCACCCATTCATAAAGCCCATTTCGACTGATAGCGGTTGATCACTCCAGCCGATTGGGCTAGCTGGATTTGGACTTGATAGGAAAGGCTGCCATGCTTTCTGCTTACGGCACAGATAAGGGATGCCTCACCGAGTTTCCTGCCGGAACAACTGTTCCCCCAGGCACGGTTTGGCTTGACCTTGTGGCGCCCACATTTGAAGAAGAAGCAGCTGTTGAAGCAGCACTGGGCATCGACATTCCGACCCGCGAAGAATTGGCCGAGATCGAAGCGTCAAGCCGGCTTTACCAGGAAGATGGCGCTGCCTTCATGACGGCAAACCTGATTCGCCGGGGCGAGAACGACCGGCCGGAATCCTCACCCGTTACCTTCATCATCAAGGACAACCAGCTGGTGACCATTCGCTATCACCACCCGCAGGCGTTTCCGGTCTATGTGCACCGGGCGATGAAGCCGCAAACTACGGCCATGACCGGCTGGGGCATTTTCCTGAGCCTGATCGAGGCCGTTGTTGACCGGGCGGCTGACCACCTTGAGCGGGTTGGGCTTATCATTGACGATACATCGCGGCGCACGTTCAATTCCGGGCGGGGTTCCGGCGGGCGGAAACTGCGCAAGAAGCCGTTGAACCTTTCGGAGCTTTTGGAAAACATTGGCGAGGAAGGCGATTTCAATTCCAAGATGCGCGAGAGCCTGGTTTCCATTGGCCGCA
>JANMKJ010000255.1:0-1780 GCA_031371945.1 Rhodobiaceae bacterium | reverse complement strand
CGCCCCGCTGAGCCGCAAATCCTTGAGACCCGAATTGCCGCCAATCTCATTGCCCAGCCATTTTGATAGAACGCGCAAATCCGACGATGCGGCCGCCAGCGTTCCCACCAGCGTCAGGGCCTTCTTGGTACCCAGGCGGCCATCGAAGTTCAATGTGAGGGCAGGTGCGGTGATGGCAATGTCGGCGGGCGACCCGTCCTGCGTCACCCGCGACAGGCTTTTCAAATGGGCATCGATACTGGCAAATTGTGAATTGATGGCTGCCGTGCCCGTGAGCGCCACCTCGCCATCAGCACTGATACTGACACCCACGGTGGCGCTGTTCAGCGAGAAGGCCTGTCCGTTGCGCTCATCCAGGTAAAATGCGGCACCATTTTCGATGTTGAGCACCAGCGGCTCCTTGGGTTTTGGCGGCCCCGCTTCGCCGCTGCCTGCTGTCTCCGGCGTGGCCCAATTTGCGGCTCCTTGCGTATCAGTCAGGAAACTGAAGCGGGCATTGTTCAGGTTGATCTCCCTGATCTTGATCTTGCGCCGGAACAGGTCGGCAAACTCCATCGGCAAATCCGCATGTTCTGCCCGCGCGAACGAACCATCCATGGGGGATGGATTGGAAATGGAAACATCATCCAGCCGCACGCTCATTTTCGGAAGGAAGGTGAGCCTGGCTCCGCCATGGACCACGAGGGCGCGGCCCGTCTTGCGCAGCACATAATCCTGCAACTGGGGTATGACAAAGCTTGGATGGGTCACTCCCCACACGGCTGCGGCAAACAAACAGAGAAAAACGACGCCGCCCACCCAAACATACTGCTTTTTCATTCTTCCTCACTTCGCCTTGTGTTGTATCATGGAATTAAAGCCATTTGGAGAGACGTGATGACCGACCAGCCGCTTTGGAGCCCATCGGAGCAGAGGAAGTCCAGCTCCAATCTTTGGCGATTTATGGGCGAAGTGAACCAGGAAACCGGGCTGCAGTTGGCCACCTATGACGAGGTGCTGAGCTATTCAGTTAGGAACCCCGAGGCCTTCTGGTCAAAGCTGTGGGATTTCTGTGGCGTGAAGGCCCAGTCTCGCGGCAAGCGCGTGGTGGTTGACGGTGATAAAATGCCCGGCGGCCGTTTTTTTCCCGACGCGAAATTGAACTATGCTGAGAACCTATTGCAACGCAGCGATGACGGACCCGCCCTGATTTTTTGGGGCGAGGACAAGGTCAGGATCTCGCTCTCGTGGAAAGACCTGAATGCCCGCGTCGCACAAACCCACCGGGCGCTGGTCAAGGCCGGGATCGGGGCGGGCGACCGTGTGTGTGCCGTGGTTCCCAATCACCCCGAAACCATTGTGGCGTTCTTGGCCGTAGCGTCCCTGGGCGCCATATGGTCGTCTTGCTCGCCGGATTTCGGCGAACGCGGCATTCTTGACCGCTTTGGCCAGATCGAACCCAAGCTCATGTTCACCTGCGACGCCTACTACTACGGCGGCAAGACCCACGGCCTGTCGGAAAAAATCAGCAAGGTGTTGTCGCAATTGCCCAGCGTTGGACGCATCGTTGTCATTGATTACACCGGCAGCACCGCGCAAATTCCCAACAGTGTCACGATGGCGGAATTCCGCGCTGCTGAATCCAGCGACGCCATCGGCTTTGCACAGATGCCTTTCGACCACCCGCTCTATATTCTCTACTCCTCGGGCACCACCGGCATTCCCAAATGCATCGTCCACAGCGCAGGCGGAATCCTGCTGAAGCACTTGAGTGAGCTGGTATTGAACAGCGATGTGAAAC
>JANMKJ010000219.1:0-4427 GCA_031371945.1 Rhodobiaceae bacterium | reverse complement strand
CCAGGACCGGCGCGACGAAGTGATTGACTATGTGCAAAGCCGTTACGGCGCAGACCACGTGGCCCAGATCATTACCTTTGGAAAGCTGCAGGCTCGCGCTGTGTGCCGCGATGTTGGCCGGGTTCTGCAAATGCCCTACATGCAGGTTGACCGCATTTCCAAACTCATCCCGATGAATCCGGCAGCCCCCGTCACTTTGCAGCAGGCAATCGATGGCGAACCCAAGATCCAGGAAGAACGTGACCGTGATCCCACGGTGCGCCGCATGCTGGACATTGGCCTGAAGCTCGAGGGGCTTTACCGGCACGCCTCGACCCATGCCGCCGGTATCGTGATTGGCGACAGACCCTTGGAAGAACTGGTACCGCTTTACCGGGACCCGCGCTCGTCACTTCCCGCAACCCAGTTCAACATGAAATACGCCGAAAAGGCAGGCCTCGTGAAGTTCGATTTCCTTGGCCTGAAAACCCTTACGGTCATCGACAAGGCGCAAAAGCTCATCCACGTGCGCAAACCCGATTTTGATATCTCCAAAATACCGCTGGATGACGAAGCTACGTTCCACATGCTTTCCCAGGGCGATACGGTTGGCGTGTTCCAGCTGGAAAGTTCCGGCATGAAAGACGCTGTCCGCCAAATGCGAGCGGACAGGTTTGAAGACCTGATTGCACTGGTTGCACTGTATCGCCCGGGCCCCATGGCAAATATTCCAACCTATTGTGCCAGAAAGCTTGGCAAGGAAAAGATTGAATACCTGCATCCAAAACTTGAACCAATCCTGAAGGAAACCTTCGGGGTTATCACCTACCAGGAACAGGTACAGCAAACGGCCAAGGATCTTGCAGGCTACACGCTGGCGGAAGCAGATCTCCTGCGCCGCGCCATGGGTAAGAAGATCAAGTCCGAAATGGATGCCCAGCGGGAGCGCTTCCTGACGGGTGCCACGGAACGCGGCGTTGACCGCAACATAGCCATTCAGATCTTTGATGCCTGCGCCAAGTTTGCCGAATATGGTTTCAACAAATCCCATTCAGCACCCTATGCCTACATCAGCTACCAGACCGCCTATCTGAAGGCCAATTTCCCAGTGGAGTTCCTGGCAGCGTCCATGACCCTCGACATGGGCAACACCGACAAACTGCAGGTCTTCCGCGATGAAGCAGTGCGGGTGGGAATCAAGGTGGCGCCGCCCTCTATCAATGCCAGCGCCATTGATTTCAGCGTGCGCGACGGCATTATTTTCTATTCGTTGGCGGCACTGAAGAATGTGGGCATGGGTGCAGTGCAAGGTCTCATAACGGCGAGAGAGCAGGGTGGCCGGTTTAACTCGCTTGGCGATTTCGCCAGGAGGGTCCATGGCGCCGTGATGAACAAGCGGGCCCTCGAAAGCATGGCCAAGGCCGGGGCCTTTGACGAGATCAATCCCAACCGGGCACAAGTCCTGGCAGGGGTCGAAACCCTGATTGCCACTTCCACCCGCACTAGCGCCGAAGCAGATGCTGGCCAAAACGATTTGTTTGGCGCCGCAAGCGGCACCAAGGAAGAATTGGTGCTGCCATCCCGCGATACGTGGTTGCCCATGGAGCGGCTAACCAACGAATTTGAAGCCGTTGGCTTTTACCTCTCGGGACACCCACTGGATGATTACATGAAACCGCTGTCAAAAATCGGCGTGGATACCTGGGCCGCATTCCGGCAAAAGGCACTGACCAAGGGAGCAACCGCCGGGAAGCTTGCAGGCACGGTTACCCACCGCCAGGAGCGCCGCTCAAAATCGGGAAACAAGTTTGCCTTTGTCGGTTTCTCCGATCCCACCGGGGCGTTTGAAGCCATATGTTTTTCGGACACGCTCGCCGCGGCACGCGACCTGCTCGAACCCGGCAAAGCCGTGATTGCCCGAGTGGAATGCGATGTCGAGGGTGAAGAGATCAAACTGCGCTTGCAGGCAGTTGAGGTTTTGGACAAGGCCGCCGCAGCGATTGTTCAGGGCCTCACCATATTTGTGAGGGATACCAAGCCACTGGAATCCATTGCCATGCGCCTGGGGTCGGGCGGCAGGGCACCGGTTCGCATGATCCTGCAACTGGAGTCGGGCCGCGAAGTCGAGATGGCATTGGGTAGCAAATTTGCCGTGACCCCACAAATCAAGGGTGCGATCAAAGCCATCCAGGGCGTTGTTGACGTACACGACTTTTAGTCATGGCTCAGGTACGCCACAACTCTTGGCAAGTGTGAAAATCACGGCTTCAATCTCGGCCAGGTCAAACCGGGCCTGGTCGGAAAGCCACATCCAGCTCCATCCCCAGTTCCATTTGAGCGTAAAATTATGGGCATTGCGCAGTTCGCTGATGTCCGCAGTATTTTCGCGCACCAGAATGCGGTTTTTCGCACCAATGATCCACGCTTCATCACGCGGAGTTTTGTTATCAATCCTGGCAGTCAAATAGATTTGACCACTGCCTGTCACGGCATCTTCCAGCTGCAGGGTTTGTTTCCAATGGGCCGCATCGCCTGTTTTACACGAGATGGTATAGAGTGCCGCATAGTCTGGTCCTTCATCGCCTGAAGTAATTAAGTTTGTGGCGCGAATGGCAGCCGTATAGGTCGTGATTCCATCTGGCGCACGAACTTCACTGAGATTCCAATTTCCCAATTCCTGGGCCAGGACCGGGCTCGCCAGAAAAATGCCCAGCACGCCAATAATTGAAAAAATACCGTTATATTTCATCATCTTAAAAGTGTTGCCGTTGTACCTTCTCAACCCCATATTAGTCTTGGGTTTGCTATATTCCCAGTAAAACGACTAAATTAGCATGATTCATGTTAAGTGAGCGAAAAGCCGAAAGGCTTGCGGCAGGAGAATGAAGTTATGAAACCATTTGCCATCGCAGGCATCCAGATGTACCTCGGCCACGGCTCAAACATTGATGCCATGCGCCAGCGCATCGACCTTACAATGCACCTTTATCCGTGGGTGCAGATGGTCATGTTTTCCGAACTTGCCGCCTTCGGACCGCTCCTGCAGCATGCCCAGCCCATGCCCGGCACCGCCGAGGCCGATTTTCAGGCCATGGCTCGCCACCACAAGATTTGGCTGGTCAACGGTTCGATGTATGAGCGCAAAGATGGTCGCATCTTTAACACCACGTCGGTGATCAATCCTGAAGGTGAGGTCGTTGGCCGTTATCGCAAAATGTTTCCCTTCCGGCCTCTGGAACAAGGCGTTCAAGCGGGCTCCGAGTTCCTCGCATTCGATATTGAAGGCGTTGGAAAGTTCGGGGTGCTTAACTGTTATGACATCTGGTTCCCGGAAACGTCGCGGCAACTCACAGCCATGGGAGTGGAAGTCATCCTGCATCCCGTGATGACTCACACCATTGACCGCGATGTGGATATTGCCATCAGCCACGCCACGTCTTCGATGATGCAGTGTTACGTGTTTGATGTGAACGGATTGGGTGCCGGTGGCAATGGCCAGTCTTGCGTGTTTGATCCATCGGGCCGTGCGCTCTATCAAGGTGATACCACTGAGCAAATCATTCCCATAGAAATTGACATGGAGCAGGTGCAGCGCTCACGCGAGCGCGGCATTCGCGGTCTTGGTCAAATGAGCAAGGCGTTCCGCGACAGGCCGACCAACTTCCCGGTTTATGAAAAGGGATTTGACACAACTTACCTGGATGGGTTGGGGCCCGTGGCCACGCCGCGCCGCGTCGACGCACCACCACCCGCCAACGTCAAAACGCTCCCCGTCCGGCGCAGCTTCGTAAAGTAAACTAGCGCCATCCCGCAAAGTGCAACACGCGCGCGGGGTCTTTATCGTCAGCAAAAAGGTTGAAATTTGCCTGGCCTTCGAGGGCAGGGGCCAGCAATTCCTGGTACTTGGATTTTGATACTGGCATGGCGCCCAGGGCTTGCAGGTGCGGATTCATGAATTGAGCATCGAGCAACTGAAAGCCCCCGGCATTGAGCCTGGCCACCAGATGCACGAGCGCAACCTTGCTTGCATCCGTTACCCGTGAAAACATGCTTTCACCAAAGAACGCAGCACCAATCTTCACACCATAAAGGCCGCCCACCAGCTTGCCGTCCTGCCAGCACTCAACCGAATGGCAGCACCCCATCTTGTGGAGCTGGTTGTAGAGCGTGCGAATGCGCTGGTTGATCCAGGTTGCCTTTCGCGTTGCGGTCTTGGCGGCACAGGCCGCCATCACATCCGCAAACGCCGTGTCAATCCTGACCTCGAAAGGTTGCTTTCGAACCTGCTTTCGCAACGAGTGTGAAATGTGAAGCCCGCGGAGGGGGATAATGCCGCGCTCGTCCGGCTCAACCCAGTAGAGCGCATTGTCTTCCGCGGTTTCCGCCATGGGAAAAATTCCGGCAGCATAGGCTTGCAACAGAATTTGCGGTGTGATCGTGGTCATCAC
>JANMKJ010000200.1:0-3105 GCA_031371945.1 Rhodobiaceae bacterium | reverse complement strand
GGATGATTTCGGCAAGCTCGGTGTGGGGAAGTGTCGACAGAGACTGCCGCCAGCGGCTGAAACTCTCTATGAGCCCGCGCAGTGCGCCCTTGGTCTTGTTGGGCAGCTCATCGGTTTTCACCAGTTCTTCGGCACTTGCGTAAAGTGACAGGCCCCGGGACCTGGCAAAATCAAACATGCGCTTGATCGAGGTATCGCCGATGCCACGCTTTGGTGTGTTGACGATGCGCTCAAATGCCAAGTCGTTGTCGGGGGACGCGGTGACCTTGAGATAAGCCAATGCATCCCTGATTTCGGCCCGTTCGTAGAAACGCGGTCCGCCAATAACGCGGTAGGGCAAACCCAGCGTAATGAAACGGTCTTCGAAGGCCCGCATCTGGAAGGAGGCGCGCACCAGGATGGCCATGTCGTTGAGGTTTTCCTGTTTGCGCTGCAGGCTTTCAATATCGTCGCCAATGGCGCGGGCCTCTTCATCGCCATCCCAATGGGCGCGGACTGAAACCGGTTCGCCGTCGCTCTTGTCGGTGTGCAGGGTTTTGCCAAGGCGGCTTTCGTTTTTCTCGATGAGGCCTGATGCCGCGCCAAGAATGTGTGGGGTAGAACGATAATTGCGCTCCAGCTTGATGATTTTTGCACCTGGAAAGTCTTTTTCAAAACGCAGGATGTTGTCTACCTCAGCGCCACGCCACCCATAGATGGATTGGTCATCGTCGCCGACGCAGCAAATGTTCTTATGGCCCTGGGCCAGCAGGCGCAGCCAGAGATATTGCGCCACGTTGGTGTCCTGGTATTCGTCGACCAACATGTACTTGAAGCGGCGCTGATATTCCTTCAACACGTCGGGATGGTTCTGGAAAATCCGCAGGACTTCCAGCAGCAAGTCGCCGAAATCGGCAGCGTTGACGACTTTCAGGCGGGCCTGGTATTCCGCATAGAGCTTACCGCCGATTCCACCTGCAAAACCATGGGCCTCGCCAGCGGGCACCTTGTCGGGCAGGAGGCCACGATTCTTCCAGCCATCAATAAGGTTGGCCAGTTGGCGCGCCGGCCAGCGCTTTTCATCAATATCGTGTAGCGACATTACCTGCTTGAGCAGGCGGATTTGGTCGTCCGTATCAAGAATTGAAAACCCCGACTTGAGGCCCGCAAGCTCTGCATGCTTGCGCAGGATCTTGACGCCGATGGAATGGAACGTGCCAAGCCACGTCATGCCCTCCACCATCTCGCCGATCAGGTGGCCGATGCGCTCTTTCATCTCGCGGGCGGCCTTGTTGGTAAAGGTTACGGCTAGCAATTGGCTGGGGTAGGCTTTCCCCGTAGCCAGGATATGGGCCAGTCTTGTGGTGAGAACACGGGTCTTGCCGGTACCGGCACCTGCCAGAACCAGCAGGGGGCCATCGGTTGATTCGACGGCTAGCCGCTGTTCGGCATTCAGGCCCTTGAAATAGGCAGGCTCGCCCGAAGCCAAAGCGCGCGCGGAAATGCTTCCCGTTCCAGCAGGCGGGGCATCTTCCAATTTATCGAAATCATCGGGCTTGGCAGTCATTGGGTCTCTCGAATCCGCGGAGACCCCTTATAGCAAAAGAAGTGGGAGTTAAGCGGCTTTCTTATAGCCTGCAAATTTCAGGACTGACTGGACCTTGCGCCAGGTTTCGGCGGTTTCCATGTCACCTGATTTTTCACAAAGGATGGCATGCTTGGCAGCTTCCGCCTCGGCTTTTGGGCCTTGCGCAAAAACGAGGGCTTCGGCGAAATGTGCGTATCCGTTCGTCATCATATCAACCTCCATCGCGTTTCTTGTTATGACTGCAGTATGGAAATGAAATGTGCCGAGAATGTTGCAGGCTCATGACGTTTTCAGGTTTTCCGTGGGATGCCGATCTTGTGGCCTACCTGTGGTGGCACGGGCAGGGCCTTATGTGATTCATAGGCAATTTGAATCTTTTCCAATATATCGGCGGCCATTGCCGAAGATTTCTTGGTTTTCATGTCCACGTGCATGACCATGTTTTCGGTAACGCAGGCAATCCAGCCTTGTGTGGCATGGCGCATGGTTTGCACATAGTGCAGGCGCTTGGCATCAAAATCCAGAATTTGCGTTTCAATTGTCACCGTGTCGCTGACCTGCAACTCGCGCAGGTAGCTGACATGGGCTTCAAGGGTAAAATAGGAATTTCCGGTGCGCTTGATATATTCGGGCCCCAAGCCCAGAAACGCCAGGGATACATCGGAATCACGATCAAACAGTACGTTGTAGTAGGCCATGTTGAAATGGCCGTTATAGTCGATCCATTGCTTTTCAATTGCATAGGGCTTGCTCGTTATCGGAGCGGACAAGGCCATCGATTTTTTCCTCTCGTCTGCTAGTATTGAATCATGCTTACACAGGACCGCCGCAATAGCACACAGCAAAGCATTGTTGAAATCCGCGAGATTTTAGGCGAGCGGCTGTCAACGGCGCAAGCCATTCGTGACCAGCACGGCAAGGACCAGACCTGGGCGCAAGGGCATCCGCCGGATGCAGTGGCGTTTGTGCAAAATACCCTTGAAGTGCAAAAAATCGTCGTGATTTGCGCCAAGCACCAAACTCCGATCATTCCCTATGGCACCGGCACGTCCCTTGAAGGCCATATCACTGCGCCCTTCGGCGGCATCACGGTCAACACGTCCGGAATGAATAATATATTGGAAGTCAATGCAGCGGACCTTGATGCGCGTGTGGAGGCGGGAGTCACCCGGAAGACCCTCAACGTGCATTTACGGGACCAGGGTTTGTTTTTCCCGATCGACCCGGGTGCTGACGCAAGCCTTGGCGGTATGGCAGCGACCAGGGCATCTGGCACCAACGCCGTGCGCTATGGCACGATGCGCGAAAATGTCATGGGACTTACCGTCGTGATGGCCAATGGCGAGATTGTGCGAACCGGGACCCGGGCCAAAAAATCGTCGGCTGGCTATGACCTGACGCGGTTGCTGGTGGGATCTGAGGGAACACTGGGCATCATCACAGAAGTCGGGCTGAAACTCTACGGCATCCCCGAATCGATGACGGCTGGTGTGTGCGCGTTTCCAACCATTGAAGCGGCCTGCAATGCGACGATCGAA
>JANMKJ010000171.1:0-8048 GCA_031371945.1 Rhodobiaceae bacterium | reverse complement strand
TTACCATTGGCAGCATGGCGGCCTATGCACTGGCGCGGGTGCAATACAAGCCAAAATTCGGCAACATCGTCGTCTTCGTGCTGTTGACCCTGGGTGTCATCGTGACGACGAGCTATGCGGGCATTCCATGGTACGTATCGTCCGCCGTGGCACTGGCAATGTTCTTCCTCCTCGCGCGCGTCTTCGGCAAGAGATTCACGGCAACACTCGGAAATGGTGATATTTTATTCTGGATCATTTCGCAGCGCATTCTGCCGCCAATTGTCGTCATCATCCCGGTCTACATCATGTTCCAGGCCGTGGGGCTGCTGGATACCCATCTCGCCCTCATCATTATTTATGCGGTGGCCAACCTGCCAATTGTCGTTTGGTTGATGCATGATTTCTTCGCCAGCCTTCCTATTGAGCTGGAAGAATCCGCCCAGCTCGATGGCTCGACACGGTTTGGCATATTCTGGGACATCGTTCTTCCGTTGACCAGGCCGGGCCTTGCCGCCACCACGCTGCTGACGCTCATCCTCAACTGGAATGAATATCTTTTCGCGGTTTTCCTCTCGACCTCCAAGGCCCAGACCATGCCGATCATGGTTGCCGCCAAGAACGCGGGCGAGAGGGGTACGTTGTGGTGGGAGATGTGTGCCATCATCGTGGTGATGATCATCCCGGTTATCATCATGGCCATCATTCTCCAGCGATTCATCGCCAAGGGCGTATTGCTTGGGGCAGTCAAGGGATAGAGAGTAGCAAAAATGGCAAGCGGCAATCCCGGAGTCCCGGTTTCATTCGACAAGATACAGAAATCATTCGGCGCCGTGCGCGTGCTTGAAGAATTGAACCTTCAAGTAAAGCCCGGCGAATTCCTGGTGTTGCTGGGCGCATCAGGTTCCGGAAAGACAACGGCACTGCGCATCTTGTCAGGCCTCGAGACAGCCACCGAGGGCCGCGTGCGCATCGGTGACCGCGATGTCACGGATATTCTGCCGAAATACCGCGACATCTCCATGGTGTTCCAATCCTATGCACTTTATCCGCACAAGACGGTTGGCGAGAACATCGGCTTTCCCTTGAAGGTGCGCAAGGTAAACCCGGCCGAGCGCGACATTGCCGTGCGCGAAGCTGCAGCACAGGTGCAGCTTGAAACCCTGCTGCACCGCTACCCACGGGAACTGTCCGGCGGCCAGCGCCAGCGCGTTGCCCTGGCGCGCGCCATCATCCGCAGGCCTTCCGTGTTTCTGATGGATGAGCCGCTGTCCAACCTCGACGCCAAGCTGCGCGGCCACATGCGGGCCGAACTCAAGCATATGCAGGAAAGTTTCGGCATCACCACGATCTATGTCACCCATGACCAGATCGAAGCCATGACCCTTGCGCATCGCGTTGCAATTCTCGAACGCGGCGTTCTGCAACAGCTGGATACGCCTGCCAACATCTACAATAACCCCGCCAATCTCTTTGTGGCCCAGTTCATTGGATCGCCACCCATGAACGTGGTGAAGGGTTCACTCGACGGCAAGAACTTCATGGCAAACGGTGCCAAGGTTGCAACGCCGGTGGGTGGAAAAATTGCCTCCGCTGTGCTGGGCTTCAGGCCCGAAGACTGCGCCGTGGTGGCGGCCGCCAAGGGCTCGATCAAGGGCGAGATCTATACCGTTGAACTGATTGGCGATCATACGCTGGTCACGGTGAAATCCGGATCTGACATGATTACCGTCAAGGCCTCAAAGGACTACACGGCAAAACTCGGCGACAAAGTAGGCGTGGCCTTCAGCACAAACCGACTTTTCGTGTTTGACGCCAGCAATGGCGTGCGGGTGAGGTAACATCAAAGACGATACGAAAATGAGTAAAAACCATCAAATAAAGAAGTTCGATACCGCAAATAATTGACTATATCGCATCATTTTCATTGATTTCTTAAAAAATTGGGATAATCCTCGCGCCATCGCACGCAAAGAGGATGATCATGCATATCAACAGCAGCACCCGCTCCCAGCTTCTAGGCCTCGGCCTTGGCTTGCCCGAAAACCTCTCCCTGAATGCAACTGCTGCTGAACTTTACGAACTTGCCGTCATGCGCGGCGAGGCCCGTGTTGCCCAGGGCGGCAGCCTGGTCGTGACAACCGGTAGCCATACGGGTCGCAGTCCCAACGACAAGTTCATCGTCCGCGATGCAGCGTCCGAAAACACCATTTGGTGGGACAACAATAAGGCCATGTCCCGCAGCCATTTCCAGGCGCTGAAGCAGGACTTCCTGGTCCATGCCCGTAACAGCAACCTGTTCGTCCAGGACTTGATCGGCGGGGCTGACCCCTTGCATGAACTGCCGACCCGCGTGATCTGCGAAAACGCCTGGCATGCTCTCTTCATCCAGCACCTGCTCATTGAACCCACAGACCTTGAAACATTTGCACCCCGCCTGACCATTATCGATCTCCCCTCCTTCAAGGCGGATCCCAAGCGCCATGGCACCCGCAGCCAGACCGTCATTGCCATGGATCTCACCAACGGACTGGTCCTGATCGGTGGTACCCAATATGCTGGTGAAATCAAGAAAGCCGTATTCACCGTATTGAATTACCTGCTGCCTGAGAACGGCGTGATGCCCATGCATTGCTCGGCCAATGTTGGCGCAAATGGCGACACCACAATTTTCTTCGGCCTTTCAGGCACCGGCAAGACAACCCTTTCAGCCGATGCCTCGCGCACCCTGATTGGTGACGACGAGCACGGCTGGTCAGCCGATGGTGTATTCAACTTTGAAGGCGGCTGCTATGCCAAGGTCATCAAGCTGTCGCCTGATGCAGAGCCCGAGATTTTCGCCACCACCAGGCAATGGGGAACAATCCTCGAAAACGTTGTGATGGACGATAATACCAGGCAGCTGCATCTGGATGACGCAAGCCTCACGGAAAACACCCGTGCTGCCTATCCCTTGTCCGCCATTCCCAACGCCAGCACCACGGGCCGCTCCGGAATTCCACGCAACATCGTGATGCTGACTGCCGATGCCTTTGGCGTCCTGCCGCCCATTGCAAGGCTAACGCCGCAGCAGGCCATGTACCATTTCCTGTCCGGCTACACTGCGAAGGTGGCTGGAACCGAGCAGGGTGTGACGGAACCCACGGCAACTTTCTCAACCTGCTTTGGCGCACCTTTCATACCGCGAAATCCATCCGTCTACGGAGATCTATTGCAGGACCTGATCGCCACGCACGACGTGACCTGCTGGTTGGTGAACACCGGCTGGACCGGGGGTGCCCATGGCGTTGGCCACCGCATGCCCATCACCGCCACCCGCGCCCTGCTGGCGGCCGCCATGTGTGGTGAGCTCGACGACGCGGAATACCGCACGGACCCCTATTTTGGCTTCGCAGTACCAGTCCAGGTACGTGGCGTTGATGGCGCAATCCTCAATCCCCGTGAAACCTGGGCTGACAAGTCCGCCTATGACATGCAAGCCCGAAAACTGGTGGCAATGTTTGTGAAGAATTTTGACGCCTTCAAGGAACGTGTTGGCGCCGATGTGATGGATGCCAGCCCGCAATATGCAATAGCTGCAGAGTAGGGACGATTCACCTGATGTGGGCGACACAAATCAATGTGACGTCCACGTCGGACAGTCCAGCCTCAAAAAACATGCAGGCGTGCGGTCCCGGTAGCTCAGCCGCATGGCCTTTTTCGCGGTAATAGCGGCAGCTTGAACATACGCCAAATTCCGGTTGCTCCTGCCGGGTGAGTTCGGCCTCCAGCAGCTTCCGCAAGCCCTTCCAAAGACGCCGCTTGGTTTTGCCATTGAGATCATCAATCGTTCGCGAAAACGCCGCCAACGGGTCGTTTGCCAACACACTTCTGGCAGTGTCAGTCAGCGTGAGGCAAACCGAACGCCCCTCGTTTTCCCGCCGCGTTTTTGCGACCAGGCCCTTGCGTTCCAGCGCCTTGATGGTTTGTGACACGGTACCCTTGGTTGAACCCAGGTAACGTGTCAGTGCCCCAGGCGAGTCGGAGAATCGATTGGCCCGCGCCAGGTAGCGCAACGCCTCCCATTGTGCCGGGTTCAGCTCGCCCACGTGCTCGCTCCCCCGCATGAGGCGCATGAGCCGTTCCAGCGGCCAGGCAATACTGCCAACGTCAACCTTGTTTTTCGCCATTAACCCGCCAGCCCCCCGCACAAAATCTGAACAATTCCATAGAGTTGATTGGAGAAACAATCAAATTAGGACGCAATCCACCCATACTGTGGCAGTTATACATCTTATTTACACTTTGTTCATTTGTGTAGCGGCTGCCACTTCAGTTGCAAAGCACATCTTGTATGATGGAAAGAGAACACTTGAGTTCAGCTTGGGGATTTCAATGAGAAGACTTATCGCTGCGGCAGTATTTTTTACGACCCTTACATCCGGTGTTGCCCATTCTGCCGACGTCATGTCAGACCCTGCCTATGATTGGACCGGCTTCTATTCCGGCGTGAGCCTCGGATACTCCGAAATTGATGGTACCTATTTCGTTAACGGGTTTGGAAATTTTGACGTCAGCGATGATGCAATCCGGTTTGGAACATTGAGCGGTTATAATTTCCAGTCCGACAATATCGTTTTCGGCATTGAAAGCGACACGACGATGGGAACGTTCAAGGATTCAAATGCGCAAGTTGAAAAGATCAGGGTTACTTTTGAAAGCACATTGCGCGCCCGCCTTGGCGTGAGCATGGACAGGTTGTTGCCCTATGTAACGGCGGGTGCAGCCCTTGCTCAGGCAAGCGCAAATAATTTCGGTGTGGGCAAAGATAAGAACTATCATTTGGGATTTGTTGTGGGTGGTGGGCTTGAATATGCGGCCACCGACCAGATCAGGTTGCGTGCCGAATACCTGTACGAGAACTACGGCAAGGAAAAATATGATATGGGTCGTCTCGACGATACATTGAAGTGGGACCAGCACATCATCCGCGCTGCAGCCATCTGGGCTTGGTAAGCGACTGATTTCAAGGAAAGGCCCCGCATGCGGGGCCTTTTTCATGTTCTAATGGGCCTCATCCCAATTCATCGCAGCCCGCGCGTCAACCTGGAGGGGAACTGCAAGTTTCACGGCGGGTTCAGGGGCGTTCACCATCACCTGTTTCACCACCTTCATCGTGGCGTCGATCTCATCGTCACGCACTTCGAAGATCAGTTCGTCATGCACCTGCAGCAGCATCCTGGCGGAAAGCTTCGCTGTATCCAGCGCCCCTTGCATGCGGATCATGGCCCGGCGGATAATGTCAGCGGCAGCCCCCTGGATCGGTGCGTTGATGGCGGCCCGCTCCATGAAGGCCCGTTCCGATGCGTTGGGTGACGTGATGCGCGGGAAATGGCAGCGCCTGCCGAATATGGTTTCCACATAGCCATTTTCGCGGGCAAATTTCTTGGTTTCTTCCATATAGGTTTTGATGCCGGGAAAACGGCTGAAATAGGTTCTGATGTAGTCGCCGGCCTCTTCGCGGCTGATTGACAGTTGGTTGGCCAGCCCAAACGCCGATATGCCGTAGATGATACCGAAGTTGATTGCCTTGGCCCGCCTGCGCACCGCACTGTCCATGCCAGCAATGGGGACCCCAAACATTTCGCTTGCGGTCATGGCATGAATATCAAGCCCATCGGCAAAGGCCTTTTTGAGCTGCGGGATACTGGCCACATGGGCGAGGACGCGAAGCTCAATCTGGCTGTAGTCGGCACTCAACAGCTTGCATCCCGGTGGCGCAACAAAGGCCGTGCGAATGCGTCGGCCCTCTTCGGTGCGCACCGGAATGTTTTGCAAATTGGGTTCAGACGATGAGAGGCGGCCCGTCGACGTTGCCGCCATGGCATAGCTCGTGTGTACGCGGCCCGTTGTCGGGTTGATGTAGGTTGGCAACGCATCCGTATAGGTGGAACGCAGCTTGGCAAGCTGCCGCCAGTCGACCACGCGCCGCGCCAGTTCAATGCCCTGCGTGGCGAGGTCTTCGAGCGCATCCGAATCCGTGCTCCACGCACCCGTTGCCGTTTTGCGACCGCCGGGCAAACCCATTTTGCCAAACAGGATGTCACCCAGTTGCTTGGGCGAGCCAATATTGAACCGCTCGCCCGCAAGCTCGTGGATCAGCACTTCGATCTTGCCCTGGGCGTTGGCAAATTCATTGGAAAGCCTGGCCAGAACAGCGCGGTCAACCAGAATGCCCTCGTGCTCCATGGCTTCGAGAACGGGAATCAACGGCCGTTCGAGAGTTTCGTAAACCGTCACCTTGTGCTTTCGCAAAAGCCGGGGCTTCAGCAGTTTCCACAGGCGAAGGGTTACATCCGCATCCTCGGCAGCATAGGCGGTAGCCCGGTCCAGTGGCACCTGTGCGAATGAAATCGCCGATTTCCCCGAACCTGCAACTTCCTTGAAGCTAATGGGCTTGTGCCCCAGGTGCTTTTCCGACATCTCATCCATGCCGTGGCCGTTCTCGCCGGATTCCATGGCGTAGGACAGCAGCATCGTGTCATCAATCGGCCGTATGTCGGTGCCGTAGCGCCGCAGGACCTGGAGGTCATATTTCAAATTCTGGCCAATCTTGAGGACCGCCGGATTTTCCAGCAGCGGTTTGAGAAGCGCAATGGCGTCCGCCACCTCAATTTGACCAGCAACCCTGTTGCCGCCGAACAGATCACCACCTTCTCCCGTGTGCGCCAGTGGAATGTAGCAGGCCTTGCCGGGTGCCACGGCCAGGGAAACGCCAACCAGCCCCGCCTGCATCGACGACAGTGCATCGGTTTCCGTATCAACTGCCACAAAGCCCTGCGCCGTTGCAGCCTCGATCCAGCGCTGCAAGGCTTCAAGCGTTGTCACGGCTTCATAGTCAGCGTGAACAAAGGCAATGGCCTTGAGTGCCGTTTCGCTGTCGGCAAATGCGTCTTCCCGGCGAAAGCCCAGATCGGATTGCTTGCCTTCACTTGCCGGAGATTGCGGCGTTTGCCGGAATGACGCAGCGGGAGAAGCAGAGGGAGAAATCTCGCCACCTTCCGGTGGCCAATACTTGATCTCGATGGCACTGGGCTCAATGGCCGAACTATCCGCATCCAGTTCGCCTGCAATCTTCTTGGTGAAAGTCACAAATTCCAGGGCCTTGAGGAAGCCGATAAGTTCTGAAGCACGCGGCGCATCCACGGCAAAATCACCCACGTCATGGTCAAGTGGCACATGGTCATCGAGGGTCACCAGCCGCTTCGACAGGCGCGCCTGGTCGGCAAATTCAATCAGGTTTTCACGGCGCTTCTGTTGCTTTATTTCCCCCGCCCGTGCCAGCAACGTTTCAAGATCGCCATACTCGGTGATAAGCTGTGCCCCCGTCTTGACGCCAATGCCGGGAACACCGGGAACATTGTCAACACTGTCACCCGCAAGTGCCTGTACATCGATAACCTTGTCCGGCGTCACGCCAAATTTCTCGAGCACCTCGGGATCGCTGATGGTCTTGTCCTTCATGGTGTCGAGCAGCATCACGCCCGGCCGCACCAGCTGCATCAGGTCCTTGTCGGACGTCACAATGCGGCAGGTCGCACCCGCCTCCGTGGCCAGTCGCGCGTAGGTGGCAATAAGGTCGTCAGCTTCGTAATTGGCCTGTTCAATGCACGACACATTGAAGGCCTTGGTGGCCTGGCGGATGATGCCAAACTGTGGCCGAAGGTCGGCCGGCGGTTCGGGTCGCTGGGCCTTGTATTGCGGGTAGATGTCATTGCGGAAGGTCTTCGACGAATGGTCAAAGATCACCGCCAGATGGGTGGGTTTCTCATTGGCCCGGGTTTCCTTGAGCAGCTTCCACAGCATGTTGCAGAAACCCTGCAAAGAATCGCTGAAAGTAATGGGCGGAGGCGGCGGGGACGGGAGTGCGCGTGCTCCCACCAGACCGCCTCCGCCCGCTTTTCTGTCAGCGATTCTTCACTGCGTTTCGCCCCCGCCTGCGCCCACGGCGAAACTCCGTTCAGAATGACGGCGTGGTTTGGAAGACCCGCCAGCACTCCAGAAACCCCGGCGCGAAGTCCTGCGGCCGC
>JANMKJ010000139.1:0-2671 GCA_031371945.1 Rhodobiaceae bacterium | reverse complement strand
GGGCATTACCGGGAGGGCGGTGATCACGCGGCTGCTTGGCATCATTCTGGCAGCCCTAGCAGTACAATTCATGATCGATGGCATCACCGCACTGGTGACGTAAAAAGAGGGGTGAACGGCAGCAACCTTTCGCCGTCCACCCCTTAAAATGATGACCTCTCAAACCGGAGGGATCAAAAGACCACCATCTGACACGAGTACTCTGAAGTGAAAATGGGAGGATCCAAACCAGACGTGTGCATTGCAATATGC
The DNA here is from genome assembly GCA_031371945.1 of Rhodobiaceae bacterium. Taxonomy (GTDB): domain Bacteria; phylum Pseudomonadota; class Alphaproteobacteria; order Rhizobiales; family Aestuariivirgaceae; genus Aestuariivirga. Next base: position 2,419 of record JANMKJ010000139.1, on the reverse strand, counting down.
TTTGCAAGGGTTGGGCCAATTTCCTAACAAATATATAATTTTTATTAAGTCATTGATTTTTTGAAGTTATTTATATTTTGGCAGTTTAAGTGATTTAATTTTGCAAGTCATATTAGCCACAAATATGTGCAACGCAGCAACCAAAAAAGCAGCATTTTAGTCCAGATGGTCAGTTTTTAGCCAGTTGCCGAAGCGGTTGAGCGCCTCCTGCAGCAGTGTGGGGTCGCGCAAATAGCACATGCGGAGGAATCCCTCCCCATCGCTGCCAAAGGCCGAACCGGGAGCAAAACCCACATTGGCCTCGTCAATAATGCGGCGCACGGTAGTGGCTGAATCCGTCATGCCCTCCACTTTGAAAAACATGTAGAAAGCCCCGGTTGGTATTTCGAAACGGATTTGCGGGAACTGGCGCAAGGTTTCCACCACCATATCCCGATTGGCACGTGCCTTAGCCACCTGGGCCGTGACGAAATCATCGCCACCATCAAGGGCTGCCACGCAGCCACGTTGCAGGAAAGTGGCCGTACCGCTGCTGTTGTACTGAATGATGCGTTCTATGGCTGGTCCGAGCTCCCTCGGAGCCTGCAGCCAACCCACGCGCCAGCCCGTCATGGCCCAGTTCTTTGAAAACGTATTGGCCAGCAGCAGGCGCTCTTCCACGTCACACACATCAAGGAACGAGGGTGCCCGGGTTTCAAGCTTGGCACCATAGTAAAAGCGTGAATAGACCTCATCGCCCAGTATCCAGATGCCCCTCTTGCGGCATTTATCGCGAATGGCAATGAGATCGTGGTGACTTGCGGTCCAACCCAAAGGGTTCGACGGCGAGTTGAGGCACAGTGCCCGGGTACGAGGTGTGATGGCGTCAAACAACCGGTCAAAGTCGAGCGACCATTTTCCATTTTGGAAATCCATCGGCACTTCTACAGGCTTTGATCCCTGAATGCGGAGTGGCCCTGCATAGTTGGGCCATGCAGGCGTTGGAATGATGATTTCATCGCCTTCGCCTGCAATCATCTGGATGGCGGTTTGAATGGCCTGCATGCCCCCACCGGTCACGAAGAAATTCTCGTGGGAAAAGTCGCGGCCGAAATGGCGCGTGTGATAGCGCGCCAGGGCCTCGCGCAATTCCGGAATGCCGCGCTGCCAGGTGTAGAAGGTTTCACCCTTTGCGAGACTCTCATTTGCCGCGGTACAGAAAGCAGCAGGCGTTGGCACATTGCCTTCGCCCGACCACAACGGGATTATGCCCGGCTTGGCAAAACCATACATGGCGGCCTTGACGATGCCGCTGTCGGGTTCAGTGTTGGATTGCGGCGTGATGTGAGCGAGATGCGATTCCATTTTCATGGGCGCATTTAGGGCCTTTCGGGGATTATTGGAATGGGCGAATTGAAGAGGGGACATGCTTTAGAATCATGCCGGCGGTACGCCAGTCACGCGACGGCAACCCGTTGGACAAAAAAAGCCCGCACTTGCTCATGCGGGCTTTCCTTATAATATTGAAGGCCTACTTTTTCTTGGCTGCGGTTACCTTCGAACCGGTCAGGGCATCGCGGATTTCCTTGAGCAGCACTTCCGACGTGGAGGCAGCAGGTGGCGGGGTTGGTGGCTCGGCCTTTTTCAGGCGAGTGGAGAACTTCACCAATTGCAACAGGATGAAGGCAAGGATGAGGAAATTGACCAGGATCGATATGAAATTGCCATAGGCGAAAACCGCACCCTGCTCTTTTGCCGCAGCAAGGGTGGTTGCCGTAACGTTGGAACTCAGTCCCAAAAATACATTGCTGAAATCGATGCCACCGGTGACAGCGCCGATGATCGGCATGATCAGGTCGACCACAATAGAATCAACTATTTTACCGAAGGCTCCGCCCATGATAACGCCAACGGCGAGATCGAAAGCGTTGCCCTTGAAAGCGAAGTTCTTGAATTCGTCAAACATATTAACCCCTCGTTTGGTGCCCCAATGCACGTGAGATGGGGAAATACCAGATAACTTCGCGCTATGCAAAAGCGTTTCGGGCAAGGGCCGGCATGCGGGCTGCAAAAGTCACACCCCTTGCCACGAAGAATATGCAAAGGGCTGCCCATAATCCGTGATTGCCGAAATTCTGTTCGAGCACAAACCACGCTGCCAAATAAATGGCCAGCGACAGGATCATCATATTACGCATGTCGCGGGTGGCCATAGCACCTGTGAATATGCCGTCAAACTGAAAACAGATGGTGCCCAGCAATGGCGTGAGGCTGGCCCACGGCAAATAGAGCCGCGCTGTTTGTCGCACGACCGGATTGACACTCATGAGATCGATAAGTGCAGGCCCTGCCGTCCAGATAATCAGACTACACACCGCCCCCACGACAAGGGCCCAAAGCGTTGTCAGCCTTACGGTCCGATTGAAGCGCTCGCGGTTGC
>JANMKJ010000078.1:0-7518 GCA_031371945.1 Rhodobiaceae bacterium | reverse complement strand
CAGCAATTCCAATGCCAAACTGATCGGTATCAGTCAGCAGAAACGTGGAATATGCTAGCATAATTCCATGCAAGGGCCAACACGGAACCCTATTCCGATATTGGATGGTCCCAGGAAACCAAAAATGATGACGAACGACGATGTCTCTGGCGTGGCAGCTCTCGCGATCTGCGAGTCCCTTCTGCTGTGTCTCGGTGATCGAAAGATTCTGGCAGAGAAAGAAGTCATAGGCGTTTTGGAAGATGCGATCGCTGCCCATCAGAATGCGCCCCCAGACGATGGCATGACTCAAATGCATGAGGCTGTAGCAACGCTCATCCAGAGCATCATCGATGGTGGAAACTCGGTGCGGCGACCCCATTGACCATCCAACTGCGCCAAGTCTAAGGGTTGGCCTATTTCGCGATGACAGAGAAGCTCAACGACTTCCCGCGTAACTGCGGTTTGGATACGAATGTCCTCACGTGCGGTAACTGGATCACTTTAACGGTGTGCCCCAAGGCCAGTTCGTTGAGCAGGACGATTCCGCCATTTTCCAATTCCAGCCCATCGCGGTAAGGTCCACCGCGATTCAAGGCAAGACTCACAAATCGCGCGGTTTTAACGCCGTAGTGGCGCGAATGCAGGCCGAGACCCCAGAAACCATCGAACTCAATGGGTTTATCGAAAGCCAGTTCCGTGCCGGGCGCCAGGCAAACCGCAACAGCCCGGTCGCTTGAACTGCACAATCCCGTGCTCATGGAGGTGGCAAATTTGACCGTGACCAGGGTTTCTCCAATGACACACTCCCGTGAAACCAGATTTTCCAGGCTGTAGCCGCACATTTTGAACTCCATCGTCGGTTAAAGTGAACTCCACGTATCGAAGTCACTTATTCCGTCTAGGTTCCCGGTTACGTGGAGAAATTTTGGCGTTTTCCGGTGGGCTATGGGCCAAGCTCTTGAAACCTTCCAACCCGTCACCACCTATTCCCCTGTTAGTCACATTGGAGGTCAAGCATGTCCCACGCCGCATCAGGCACATTCGAGCCTAATTTGGGCGCCGAACCGGATTTCCGGTCGCGTTGCCGCAAGGCAAAGTCCCGCTGGTCGTTTTTTGAGGTCGCAGCCATGGTTGCGGGATTTGTCATTTTCTGGCCCCTGGGACTGGTAGCGCTGTTCCTGAAGTGGAAGAACGGTGAAATGTGGCCCGGTGCCGCTACGGGCAACACCCCAGGTGGACCCTGGAAAATGCCGGCCATGGGCAACTGGCCAAGCCGGTCTTACGGCTATGCATCTTCAGGCAACGCCGCCTTCGACGAATACAAGCGCACCCAGCTCGAAAGACTGGAAGCAGAGCGCCGCAAGCTGGATGAAGAGCAGAAAGCCTTCCGCGAACACCTGTGGAACCTGCGCAAGGCCAAGGACCAGGCGGAATTTGACCGCTTCATGGCGGAACGAAACGCCCCGCCACCCGCTGAACCACAATCGCCATAACAAAAAAAGCCCGGATGAAAATCCGGGCTTTCTGGTCTTTGGTGGAACGCTAAGTAATCTTCACTTTAAAGAACTTCGTTTGGTAACCCCATGCTGGACCCACATACGTGTCCATTACACGGATTGCAAACCCATATGTCCCTGCTTGGGTTGGTACACCGCCCAAGACGCCAGCACTGTTGATGGTGATGCCCGGGGGAAGTATCGGTTCACCCGCTGACCCATGTGGCGCACTCACCGCTGACCATGTAAAGGGTGGCGAACTACCTTCTGCACCAAAGTTTACCGTGGGGTAAGTCGCACCCACAGATCCATCCGGCAAGTGCGCCGGAATTCCTGTAATAACAGGATTCGTGCGCTTTCTAATTCTGACATTCCGAAGAATGAAAGACGACGTATGAGTGACAACGCTGAGACCCGTCTTAATTGCGTATAAAACCACTTTGACTTCTGGGTTATCCGCGTCCGCTATGACAACTCGCGTTGGAGAAACCAAGGCTTGCACAGATTCAATCATATTTTCTGCCAGAATTAACTGTCCATCAACTGTACCATGGTTGGGGGCTACCTCGTAGCGCTCGAGTCTGAAAGTAAATTGCCCCAAGTCCAAGAACCATCCCACCACCATCGCGACTTGACCATACTTGTCTTTTTTTGTGTTGCTCCAGTCGCTCATGTATCCCAGATAAAATGTAGTGGCAGCATCCAACCCATTGGCAAGCAGGCCGAAAAACCAGGCAGACCAAATCATGTTGGCCCTCTTATTGTCGGTGCCTATGGAAACACCATAGATTGTGGGACAATTTACAACTGTTCCGACGATATCCAACACAACAAATATCCTTCCGAATATTCTGAAGACTAAGTTACCATAACTCATTATCGATGTTGCATCGCCCATCGCGTCTTTCCCTGCAGTAAAGAGTTCATAGAGGCCAAACATCTCCGCGGCGGCATTTCGATAACTCCAAGCAGGGGGTTCAATTGGACCCTCCGCGAAGCTTCCGCGTATATAGTCTTTATCCGAAATATTTGAGAATAAGTCGGGGAATACGCCGCCGGGGTAAGGGGCGTTGCCCGTCACCACTTTCATTACCAGGGTGGTGATGAATGAGAACATGAGAATACCTAGGCGACCGAAGGTGAGTTCTTCGAACTTGTCGGGACTAACACCGGCTTCCGCCTGGATGAATTTATAGAGGGTTGAAAGCAGTGAGAGATCCACCAGCTCGTCAGCGTACTCACTGAAATTCGTGAGAAAGCCATGCAGGAGCTCCAGCAAATCGTCGATGAAGGTCTTGGCAAAATTAAGGGCGGCCAATGCAAGCTCCTTAAAGATGTCAAACAACGTGATGAGCGCTGTAGACGCAACTGTATTGGGATCATCACCTGAAAACGCCTCGGTGAGCAATTTTCCAGTTTCAAGCAAGATGGCATACATATTCGACCACCCCGGCGAAGCCAGAATTTTTTCGAGGAATTTTATAAACGGGTCATCTCCGTTCGTGGACCTCAGAGGGTGTCTCTCAAGCCATTCAGAGCCTGCACTAGCTACTGCCAGAGAAACGTGCTCGGTCAGCCACTTGGCATGGCCACTATTAACTGTATTTTGCGTGGTGTTTGATATCGCAGGCCCTTGGCTGGAGGTTGGTTGCGGCGTTGCCTGAGCACTGCCAAGCGTTTGTTGTCCCAATTCACGTTTCAGGGTCTCGAATGTTGTATCGATATTCTTGATTTGCTCGTCAATGAATTCGTCGATCGTGCCCTGGAACTGCTTGAACACGGTTTCGAAGATTGGAAATACTTGGCTGAGCGCACTCTCCATTGCGGTTTTGGTGTCCCACACATCCTTGAATTCAAATAGCCAGGAGAGATAGTTGATGACATCCTGGATTTTGGCGCCCACAGCCGCAACAACAGACTCCACCGCCTGGGCTGCTTCATGAACGAATTCCAGTGCGTGCTGATAGATTGCCTGCATTCCATCGGCCAGTTTGACCAGCGTTTGTACGACCTTGTTGTTGATATCAATGAAGACTTCTTGCACCTCAACCAGACCTGAGCGAATGCCTTGAGTCAGGTCTGCAAAGAAATCTCCTATGCCATTGCCGTAGCTGAAAGCGACAAGTCGATCACGATGCATTTGCACGGTGGCGCTCGACACATGCACCTCGTAACCGGCGCGGGTCTTGTCATGCATTTGAAAAGAAATACCCAGCGCTTTGACTTTGGCTCCGGATTTGGCTGGATCATCTACGGTGATATCGGTGTCTGCCTGAATAGCAAACACGGACTTGCAGAAATCAACCAGCTCGTCTGCGGTAGGGGGCCACTGGTTAGCCTTTCTTTTTCCGCCTGCTTTGCGGTCTTCGCGGTCTATGCCGGGAAACAAATCGCTGCCATTGGGATTTTTGGCGTTCTCGACAAACTCTGGCGTAAAACCATCCGGGTGGTTGGGCAATCCGCCAACGCCACTCAAGAACTTCTGCACACCCGCCGTTGGATTGACGCTGAGGTCACCAGAAACTCCGGCGGCCGAAATTTGCAGGCTCGGCTGGTGCAGGCCTTCAGCCATGACTCTCAAAATAACCTCACCGACATAATTGGTAACAAGATGGATAGGCGTGTTCGGACCTGGCCGGTAGAACATGCCGTTCACCTGAAGGTCGATAGACGCTGCGGAGGTAAGTGTAAGTTTGAGATTGGCCGCAGGTGTTCCGAAACCCGTCTTGGCGGTTACCACCGTCTGATAGCGCTTAACCTTGTAGGGTGCGGGCAGGATTTCTGGAACAATGCGCACCTGCTCCTTGGCACAATAGGTGCCCTCGACATTTTGTCTGTAGAACGCACACATTTCGCCAGGTGAAACGCCGGAATGCATGACATGCTGGTCTGGAAACGCGTCCGGAAATGGATCAATGTTATAACTCGCCACATTGGCTAAAAGGGCTCGTGTGGTCGCAATCGCCGGACCATCAGCTACGCGTACGTGAGTGTCCCAAAGGGGCACATACTGCGAGTGCGTGCTCGGTGACGTACTCTCGGATCGCAACCATTGCTTCTGGTGCACCACGTGAAGTCCGCCATCTGCTGCACGGCCGTAGACATGCATGAGGGTGCCAGCGTCCTGCCAAACCACCACGTCATCAAGTGGCTGGTCGATGGGCACCGTATCAGCAAGGGTCCCTGCAAATTGCGGCGTGTAGCCCGTCGGATGGATGAACACCAATCCCATGTCGACCGTTGCCGTGCGTGAAAAGGCAACGCAGCTCGGCCCATTTTGACTAGAGCAAACGCCAGCAATGCTGGTATAGGAACTGCCTTGGCACACATTGCGGTTAACAAATTGATCGTTTCCATACAGAAGCGTAATTTGTCCTTTTATGAGTGTATAAGCATGATAGGGGCCGTCTACTTTCCACTTGCTGACGCCGCCGAACCCCGCCAGTTCCTCAAGGTTGAACATCATCCGTTTATGCAAAAACCACGAATTAGCGCGAGGTGCCGTTGGTATTACCGCATTGGCACACAAGACTGTGGCATTGACACCATCCGATGTGGTGACAAAGACAAGGGGGGTGGCCGGTCTGTCTGTCAGATACTGAACGCTGAGATTGTCGAAGACATTGGGGTTCATTGAATTTGGAAATACTTCGACCAGGGATTTCTCCCAGACGGCGCCAGCATCTGAATTGGTGTCAGGCACCAGCCGGAAACTATCAATAACATTGCGCTTGCTCGCGGAAATCGCGAAGGCCCAGACATCCCCCATGGTATGCACCGCCACCACGACTGACGCGTAGTCAGCCGCCACGGTATCATTCACCCAGGCTGGATTGACTTGCACACCTGCGCTAGTCACATATCCATTGGAATGCTTGATCCAGCGCAGCGCGTTGTTGTCGTCAATGTAAAGCATTTCCTCCTTGCCGCCATTGACTGGATTGGCAAACATTGCGGACTTGGCCTTGCCAGGCTTGATGTCCATGGCAGAGCCAATGATCGTGTCTTCCGCCAGGTTTGTCTTTGCCGTCAGTGTCGTTTGGCTGGCGTTGGCCGCTGCCAGGGCTGGATCTGTATTGTTGGCTCTTACTGCGATGTGATTCATGGTTATGGTCCTTTCAGGTTAAGTGATCTGTATACGGATTAAATTTTGGGAGTTGGCTCGATGGATTGGTGGCTCATCGGGAGCGCGTGCGGACGCACGTGATTCATCGCCGCCCGAATGGGATCGCGACCGGGCAAATCACCCGTGATGAGAAGGAGTTGATTGGGACTTTGCTGGCGCTAGCGGGGCACCCCACGCAATGTCAGGCCGCAATCGTCATGGCGGAGTGACAATGGGCAAGTTAATGAGGAACGGATAAGTGTGTTCTCCGCTTGCGTATGCATGCGAATTTATGAAATCCAACACTGACATTAGTATCGACATCTTGTGTGGCCCCCAGCACAGTTTGTCTTCTTTTGATCTATGATCAGCACGAATTACCCGTGCCAACAGCAAGATGTTAGCATGCACGAAAGAGTTGTCTATAAATTTAATACACCGAGGAAATGCCACGTAACACTGCAGAACCCCGAATATTGGGGCTGCAATAGCATCGAATCACCTAGTTTTCATCGCGATCAAAACTGCGGCCTGCCATTACCGGCGGCTCAACTGGGCGAAGGGCCGGGCGGCGTTCGGCAAACACCGGTGCCCGCGGGGCAGGGCGCAGCGGAATGGGTGAACGCACCGGTTCATCGTCCATGTCATCCAGCGATGTGGCAAGACGGATGCCTGATTCAACCACAATATCCTGGGCTCCACCGATAAGTAGCAAATGCTCGGTTTCGTCACGGCGCACCAGAACCAGGCGGCGCGTCTCGTCGATTTCATGGTATTCGCTGATGCCAAGCCGCTGGCCCTTGCGACCACGCACCCGTTTGTGCAACGCCCGGTAAACCAGGGTGCCAATCAGCAGAACGGCCAAGATAACTGCCGCTGCGATGATGTAGTTCAAGTAAGGCGTGAGCATTTCCATTGCCGGCTCCCCTGCGCGAAGTTATTTTCCCGTCCGTAATATAGCATAATTTAAAATAAGTTGGAGCAGAGATTTGCAGGTTGCCAACACCTTGAAACCATTGGATTCCGTATACTGCGGAAAAGCCTATACTGGCTTTGATTCGGGAATGGGTTAGGGATGACGGAACGGGGTCCTTCTGAAAAATATGAAGTGGCCGCAATGGCCCCTGTGCGGAGCCGCAAATTTGCGGCTCTGTCATTGTTGCTGGCTGTCGTCTTGGCGGGAACCGTTATCGCCGCGGCCTGGGCCCTGTCGCCATCAATCTCGCTTTATCTGGTTGTCTCCGGTGCCGTCCTCTCCTTTGCCGGACTGTTTGCGGTGTTTGGCTGGATGGCGGGCCTCATCCGTCTCGGTGGCCAGAACCAGACTTCGGCCTTCTTTGATGGCCTGACCGATGCCATCGGCGATGCCTGTGTCGTGGCCGACGCCAAGGCGCGTGCGGTGTATGGCAACGCCCCCTATCTCAAGCTCGCTGCTGAAGCGGGCGTCAACCGGCTGGTGGGCTTTGACCTGTTGTATGCAGGCCAGACCGCCTTTGTCGAACCCATCTATCAGTTGGCCCAGGCAGCCCTTGAAGGCCGATGCGAGTCGCGGGAAATCCGCCTCGGTGCCGGCGCCTCGGCCCCCGGTGCCAGCCCAACCTCGCCCCGCTGGTTGAAAATGAGCGTGGCTCCCATCACCGAGCATTCACGCCGCGGCTACGTGCTGTGGCGCCTGCAGGACATCAGTGTTGACCGGGCCAAGCAGGAACAGGCCTTTGGCCGCCTACAGTTCATCATCACCTATCTCGACCGTGCACCTGCCGGCTTCTTTTCAACCCTGCCCAATGCTAAAGTTGATTATCTCAATGCGACACTTGCTGAGTGGTTGGGCTTTGACGTGGCCGAGAGCCAGAGTGGCGAACTTCAGTTGAAAGACGTGCTGGGCGAGGTGGGGGCAAAGCAGGTTGCCGCCATTGAACCCGTGGCATCAGGCGG
>JANMKJ010000074.1:0-4692 GCA_031371945.1 Rhodobiaceae bacterium | reverse complement strand
CCGAACCCAAGATGGAAGAGCGCAAGAGCATGGGCTTCATGGTACTCATCTACCTCGCGATCCTTTCCACGCTGTTGTATTTCGTGAAAAAGAAGATTTGGCGCGATCAGCATTGAACTGAATTCCAGTTTCGCTAGATTTGGCCCGGCCATGTGCTGGGCCATTTTCATTTTGGAGCTCTCATGACGAAATCTGTGCTTGGAATTATCGGGGGATCGGGGTTCTATGACTTGCCGCTGGAAAATGCCCACTGGGTATCGGTGCAAAGTCCATGGGGCGAGGCTTCAGACCAGCTGCGGGTTGGAGAACTTGCAGGGCTGAAAATTGTATTCCTGCCACGGCATGGCCGGGGGCATGTGTATTCGCCTACAACGATCAATTACCGGGCCAACATTGATGTGTTGAAGCGGGTGGGGGTGACCGACATTATCTCGCTTTCCGCTGTGGGATCCCTGAAGGAGGAATTGCCACCGGGAACGTTCGTTCTCGTCGACCAGTTCATCGACCGGACGTTCGCGCGGGAAAAATCATTCTTTGGAACGGGTTGTGTGGCCCATGTGCCGCTAGCACAACCAATCTCACCACTCCTGCAAGAAGCGGTGGCTCGGGCGTTATCGGCAGAAGCCATACCGGTCTGCAGCGGCGGCACCTATGTGGTCATGGAAGGACCGCAATTTTCAACGTTGGCTGAATCGCAACTTTACAAATCCTGGGGGGCCAGCGTCATCGGCATGACCAATATGCCGGAGGCAAAGCTCGCCCGCGAAGCCGAGATATGTTACTGCACCGTTGCCATGGTGACAGATTATGACTCGTGGCACCCGGACCACGGGGAGGTTGATGTTGCCAAGGTGGTTTCCGTCATGAAGGCAAATGCAGGCAACGCTCAAAAGCTTGTGCTGCGATTGGCAAGGGATTTTCCGAAGCAACACCCGCCGTGCCCGATTGGTTCTGACCGTGCACTCGAACATGCGATCATGACGGCAGCGGATTACCGGGATGCAACACTTCTGGCGAAGCTTGATGCCGTAGCGGGACGGGTATTGGGCTAGGACTATTTCTTCTTGACGACAGCCAATGCCTTGGTGGAATGGGCGCCGTTCAGCAGTACCAGCCGAACGAAGGGGTGGCGCATCAATTTCTTTTGCTCTGCTGCATCGAACGCATCCTGCTTCTTAGAGCATTCGCGGCCCATCTGGTCGCGCAGCTTTATGATCTTTGCGGCGAGTTCGTCGCAGGAGCCAGCCTTTATGTTCCACACCTTGGCTTCGAGGGCAGCACCATACTCCAGCCAGATCTTGCGATGGGTTTCCTCGTGGATCTTGAGGAAGCTGGCGAAATTGCGCCATTGGGTCTTGGTGTTGCCGGTCAGCGCCCCTTCGTTCTTGAGCCTTGGCAAATTGATATTGAAGGCGAAGTTCATCTTGTAATCCTTCAGCTTGCAGGTTTTGCCCGGAATGATCTGGGCTGAAGGCGTGGAAATGGCAGAAGTTTTGGCGTAGGCCTTAACACCCCCTACGCGGGGCCCACGGTTGACCATCGTGGCATAGATAGCCCCGGCATTGTTCCCGGAAATTGTATAGTAGGTGTATTTTGTTGAGTTAAGGGGCTGGCTCAACGCTGCGCCGCAAACTATTGATGAAACAATGAGACTTGCGGCACATATGGCTGGTGATTTCACAGCAGAGCTCCCCATAACAAGGTAACATGATTGTTAGAAGGTGACACGAAAATCAAGTTAAATCTCCAGGCCCCTGGCCTCTTGCTGGAAACCGCCCATTGCCGCATATTCCAGACGGGATAAGTTCGGGTGGGAGCCATGTGATGCGCAAGATCGGCACCGTGAAATTCTTCAATCAGGCAAAAGGCTATGGATTCGTTTCACCGGAGGATGGCGGCAAGGATGTGTTCGTGCACGTTACCGCGGTGCAAAAGTCGGGTATTCCGGAACTCAACGAAGGTGTTAAGATAAGTTTCGACATTCTGGACGACGCCAAGGGACGGGGGCCGCAGGCGGTGGAATTGCAGCTACTCTAGGGAAAACCACAATGGGGTAAAGCTTCTTGCTGTTCTGGTTATCGCGCAGGTCATATCCGGCACTGCCTTGGCTGGAAGCGTGGGACACCGGGATTGCGTTTGCCGTGCCAATCACAAGAAGTATGTACAGGGACAGGTTCTTTGTCTGTACGGTAAGCTGGCACGCTGCCAAATGAACAGCAACAATCCATCCTGGCAGATAATATCGCAGTCGTGCCCGCAAACCAACTTGAGGTATTCGCCAATTGCATTGGCTTTCTGGAAAGCGCCAATGTTACATTGATGCGGCAACAGATAGAGACTTCATGAAGCGCGCACTTGTTTTCCAGCATATGGATCATGACCATCCAGGTCGGTTTTTGGATTTTTTTGCCGAGGATGGAATCGTTCCGGAAATGGTACGGCTGTGGGAAGGTCAGGCCATTCCCCACCTCGCACCCTACGATTTTCTCTTTGTGCTGGGCGGCGCGCAGGATACCTGGCAGGACAAGGAACATGCCTGGATGCAGGCTGAGAAGGCCGCCATCCGTGAATGGGTCTGGGATCGGGCCAAACCGTATTTCGGGGTGTGTCTGGGACACCAGCTGTTGTGTGATTCGCTCGGCGGAGACGTGGTGCTGGCGGCGGAGGCTGAAGTCGGCGTTTTCGACATATCATTGACTGAAGATGGCATGGAGCACCCGCTTTTTTCCGGCGTGGGGCCTTCTAACAAGGTCATGCAGTGGCACTGGGCCGAAGTGAAACGGGCGCCCCAGGGGGCAAAGGTGCTTGCCACGTCAGCGCGCGCCGCCATCCAATCGGTGGCAATTGACAGTCACGCGGTCGGTACTCAGTTTCATTGTGAATTCACGCCCCAGACAATGGCCGGCTGGTCATCCATGCCGGATTATGTGGCGTCACTGGAAAGGGAGAATGGCGCAGGTGCGTACCGTCGTATCGTTGACGAGGCAACACCACTCATGCCGGGGATGGCCCGCATGACGCGGCAGATCTATGACAACTTGATGGTGGCCACCGGGCTTAGAAAGTAAGCCAGAACACTTCGCCGGAGCTTTCTTCCGTATCAAGCCAGAAGAAATTGAGGTGGGGGAATTCCCGCTCGATAATTTCTCGACCGGTGCCAATTTCGCACAACAGACCTCCCCCCTCGTTCAGGTGACGGGGGGCAGCAGCAAGAATGCGGCGGGTGATGTCGAGGCCATCCTTGCCGCTGACGTGGGCCATGACGGGTTCATGGGCATATTCCTTGGGGAATGCTGCAACTTCCGCCTCAGCCACGTAGGGGGGGTTGGAGATGATGAGATCAAACTTCTTGGTACCCACTGGTGTGAACAGGTCACCTTGATGAAGTGCTATGCGATCAGTCATCGCGTGGTCCGTCACATTTATTTTTGCCACTTCGAGGGCATCGGCTGAAAGCTCCACCGCAGCAATACTGGCATTGGGAAAAATACCTGCAGCAAGGATGGCAAGGCAGCCTGAACCTGTGCACAAATCAAGGACTGACGTTACACTCTCAACGTCTTCAATGAGATTGAATCCATCGCTACCAAAGAGGCCACTGAACAGTAGTTCCCCGATGTAGGAGCGCGGCACGATCACGCGCTCGTCCACGTAGAACGGCACCCCGTGGATATAGGTTTTCCGCGTGAGGTAGGCGGCTGGCTTGCGCGTTGTTACGCGGGCCTCGATTATGTCATGGAGCTTCTGGCATTCCTGGGGCAGCAGCTTTGCGTCGAGCCAGGGATTTATATCATCAACCGGCAGGTTGAGGGTTTCGAGAATGATGAAGGCTGCTTCATCAAGCGCGTTAGAGGCGCCATGGCCATGGGACAGTTTTGCTGCTCGAAAGCTGCTAACGGCATAGCGCAGGAAATCCCTGACGGTGGTAAAACACTGGGCATCATTAGCTGTGGGCATCGGGTTCACGTTTTCCTGTATTCACGCGTTATCATGATTATCAGGAACAACGCAAATATCAGGCTGATGGCATAATGCAAGCCATTGGGGCCGAAGCTTTGAATTGACCACCCGGCAAGCAGCGAACCGATGAGGGCGCCCAAGCCCCAGGTGGTGGAAAACGATGCGGTACCGGTTACCAACTCGTGGCCGGAGAACCTGTCGCCGAGCTCGGCCAAGGATACGGTATAAATGCCGGCTGATGCAGCACCAGCGATGGTGAGAAGCGGCCAGAACACCCATGTATCGAAGGAAGCCGGAATAAGTGCGGTGGTAATGGCAACGACGATTCCGCACCCGCCCATTACGCTCCGCTTCCTGAAATGGTCGGCCAGCCAGCCAATGGGAAACTGCAATACGGTATTGCCGACGATGAAGGCGGTGAGGGCGAGGGACGCTGTAGCCTGGGTCATGCCCATTTTCACTCCATACACCGGCAGGAAGCCGAGATAGGCCGCGTCAATTACGGCAAATATGCCAACGGCCATGAGCAGCACAGGCGCCTTGCGCACGAAGGCCAGAACCGACAGGGGCGTTTCATCGGCGTCGTCTACGGCTCCGTCGCGCACGAAGAAAATTGGAATGGCGGCAATTGCCAGCACTAAGGCGCCAATCACGAAGGGCAGGGGTGAATCAATCCCCGTGAAGGTAATCAGGACTGGCCCACCTCCAAAACTTGCAGCCAAAACGCTGGTG
>JANMKJ010000005.1:0-4976 GCA_031371945.1 Rhodobiaceae bacterium | reverse complement strand
ACTCTGCCAGACGCGCCACATAGCGCGCCAGCATGTCAATTTCAATGTTCACGGCATCTCCGGCCCTGGCATCTCCCCATGTGGTGACCCTCAGGGTGTCCGGGATGATGTTCACCCCGAACACGGTGCCTTCCACTTCGTTCACCGTCAGTGACGTTCCATCAAGGGTGACGGAGCCCTTCTGGGCGATGAAGCGGGCGATATCGTCTGGCGCTTTGAAGCGAAACCGCCTGGAGTCGCCTTCAGGGGTGACAGACAGAATTTCACCCACACCGTCCACATGGCCGGACACCATGTGGCCACCGAGTTCATCACCCATCTTCCGGGCCCGTTCTAGATTGATCCGTGTGCCGACTTTCCAGTTCTTGAGCGTGGTTACCTGCAAAGTTTCCGTGGAAGCATCGACACGGAATGTACCGCGGCCATCCGGCAACCGTGCCATTTCAACAGCCGTCAGGCAACACCCCGCGCAGGCGATTGATGCGCCCGGAGCAATGCTTTCCGGCCCATAGGCAGTGGCAATGGTAAAGCCCGTATCCCCGCGCCTTTCAACGCGTACGACTTCTCCAACATCTGTGACAATTCCGGTGAACATGATCAGCGGCGTTCATAGACAGTCAGCGTATCGGTTCCAAGCGTTTCCTTTGCGCTATGCTTAAAGCGGATATCCAGCTGCGACAGCGGCATATCGGCGATGGCGTCTGTTCCCTGCGGGCCGATGACCATGGGGCTGCGAAACAGCTGCACTTCGTCAACCAGATCGGCTTCCAGCAGGCTATGGGCGATATGGGAACCACCTTCCACCAGCAAGCGGTTAATACCCCGCTCCGCCAGACGCTGGAAGGCATCGGTGAAATCCACCCAGCCACGGGCGGTCTGCCTGCAGTCAATGATGGTAATGCCGGTGCTCACGTGGCCCTTGCGTGTCGACAGGATCCACACGGGCACCTCGACGGCGGTTTTCACCAATTTAGCGCTCGATGGAATGGAGAGCCGGGTATCGGCCACGATGCGGATCGGTGAACGGCTTTCCATTCCAGGTAGCCGGCAAGTCAATTGGGGGTCGTCAATCAGAACGGTGCTCAGACCCACAAGGATGGCATCGCTTTGGGCACGCATGAGGTGAACGCGGGATTTTGCCTCAGGTCCGGTTATGCTGGTTTGCTGGCCGGGTGCTGCTGCGATCTTACCATCGGCAGAAATTCCAATCTTTAGAGTAACATAGGGGCGTTTCCCGGTAATCCGCATGAGGAACCCAGCCAAATCATGGGCGGCCTCTGGTGCCCGCACACCCGTCGTAACGCTCACGCCCGCCGCCGCCAGCATAGCGTGGCCGCCGCCAGATACGCGCGGATCCGGGTCTTCGATTGCGCTCACTACTCGGACTATTCCGGCTTTCACCAGGGCTTCAGCACAGGGAGCGGTACGGCCATGGTGGGCACAGGGCTCAAGGGTGACGTAGGCTGTGGCCCCCCGTGCGGCCTCCCCCGCTATTGCAAGAGCCTGCGTCTCCGCGTGGGGCCTGCCACCGGGCTGGGTCCAGCCCACCCCGAGAAGCTTTTCATCCCGGACAATTACGCAACCGACGGGTGGGTTTTCCGCCGTGGTGCCCAAGGCGCGGCGGCCCAGCCGCAAGGCGTATTCCATCCAGCGGTGGTCAGAGGTCACGCCTCCTCGCTTTCGCCCTCGTCGCTTCCCAGTTCGCCAATAAGGTCTTCAAAGTCCTTGGCTTCGCGGAAATTCTTGTAGACGCTGGCAAAGCGCACATAGGCCACGTCATCCAGCGCCTTAAGGGCATCCATGATGAGCTTGCCGATGTGCTCTGATTTGATTTCGCTTTCGCCCAGGCTTTCGAGCTGGCGCACAATACCGGAGACCATGCGCTCGATGCGCTCTGGCTCAACCGGCCGTTTGCGCAATGAAATCTGGACAGAGCGCATGAGCTTGTCACGGTCAAAGGCAACGCGCCTTCCGGTTTTTTTCAGCACCATCAGTTCGCGCAGCTGCACGCGCTCAAACGTGGTAAACCTGCCGCCGCAATCGGGGCAAAGCCGCCGGCGCCTGATCGCTGCCCCATCTTCACTGGAGCGCGAGTCCTTGACCTGGGTTTCTTCGTTACTGCAGAACGGGCAGCGCATGGTTCACTTTCACGAATAGATCGGGAAGCGCTTGGTAAGTGCGAGAACTTTTTTCTTCACCCCTGCTTCCACCTTAGCATTGCCTGCCTCGCCATTCAGCGCAAGGCCATCAAGAACCTCGATGATGAGGGCTCCCACTTCCTTGAATTCGGCCACGCCAAAACCTCGGCTGGTTCCCGCCGGCGAGCCCAGGCGAATGCCTGAAGTCACCATGAATGAGGCGGGGTCAAAGGGAATACCATTTTTGTTGCAGGTGATGTAGGCGCGGCCAAGGGCTGCTTCGGATGCCTTGCCGGTGAGGCCTTTTTTGCGCAGGTCCACCAGCATCAGATGCGTATCAGTACCGCCTGAAACAATGTCGCAACCACCGTCGATCATGGCCTGTGCCAAAGCCTTGGCGTTGGCTACGACCTGGTGTGCGTATTTCTTGAAGGCAGGACGCAGTGCCTCACCGAAAGCCACTGCCTTGGCAGCGATCACGTGCTCCAGCGGGCCACCCTGCAAACCTGGGAAAACGGAGGAATTGATTTTCTTCCCGATGGCTTCATCGCGCGACAGGATCATGCCACCACGGGGGCCACGCAAGGTCTTATGGGTCGTTGTGGTAACGACATGGGCATGGTCCAGGGGATTGGGATGTGCGCCACCTGCTACCAAACCAGCGAAGTGGGCCATGTCCACCATGAGGTAGGCACCAACGCTATCGGCGATCTCGCGAAAGCGGGCGAAATCCAGGGTGCGCGGGTAAGCGGAACCACCGGCGATGATCAGCTTTGGCTTGATATCCAATGCCTGGGCGGCAAGTGCATCGTAGTCGATCACGTGGCTGTCCTCGCGCACCTTGTAGGGCGCAACGTTGAACCACTTGCCTGATTGGTTCACTGGGGAACCGTGCGTGAGGTGACCGCCACAGGCAAGATCCAGACCCATGTAGGTGTCACCTGGCTGGAGCAGTGCGAAGAACACAGCCTGGTTGGCCTGGGCACCGGAATGGGGCTGCACGTTGGCAAAGCTGCAATTGAAAAGCTTGCAGGCCCGTTCAATGGCGAGATTTTCAGAAACGTCCACATATTGGCAGCCACCGTAGTAACGGCGGCCGGGATAACCCTCGGCGTACTTGTTGGTCATGATAGACCCCTGGGCCTCCATCACAGCCCGCGAGACGATATTTTCCGAGGCGATCAGCTCAATTTCATTTTGCTGGCGGGTTAATTCCTGGGCGATTGCCTTGGCAATTTTGGGATCCGCCTTGGCCAGCCTGCCCTTGAAAAAGCCGGGGAAGAGTGGCGCTTTCTTCACGGACTTCCTGATCGTGACTTTCTTGACTGCCTTCTTGGCCATGAGAATCCCCTAAGCTTGAATGATTTCCGCGCAAAATAGCGAAAGTGCCAGCGCGGTCCAGCATTATATGGCTGCAACGCCCGGCCCCGTCAAAAATGCGACGTGTTTGGACAGGATTTACGCCACCCAGCTCAACATCAGTTCGGTCCACATGTGGTCGAGGGCAGCAGCCCTCCTGTTTCAGAAGGTCTAGGCTTTCAGCCAGAATGCGATCCTGGCGCTGCGGTCGAATGGCCAATATATGGCCCTTTCGATCCGGTCATGCCCCAGCCAAAACTGCGCAGTGTTAGTTCGTTGCTGAAACAGTCTTCTCAGGCTTAACCACGGGCTTGGCTGCGGGCACAGGCTGGGCAATAGCTTCCACCTTGCAACCCGTATCTACGCCGGGCTTACACTTGGTGGCGTCCTTCTTGGCCACAACCACAGTTGGCTTGGCAGCCGGCTTGGCGGAAGTGCTTGCAACCTTGGCCGCTGCCGCATCAGTGGTCTTTGCTTTCACCTTCTTCGGATCGGCGACCACTGTCTTGTCAACGGTCTTCGGCTTCTTGGCGCTTGCCTCAACAATCTTGTCACCGGGCTTTGCTTTTTTTGCGACCGCCTTCGTCTTGGCTGCCTTGTCTGCCTTGTCGGCAGCCACGATTTTCTTGTTCTTCTTCAGCAAAGTCTTTTCCGATTCCGACTTGTTTCCGGACCAGGCGAACAAACCAGTCGGCTTTTGCTTCTTCATGCCGGGCTTGGTGACGCTGACCACCTTGCCTTGGGCTGTGGGCTTTTTCTTCATGACAGAATCTGCGCCCGAATCCCGCGATCTTCGGCCAAACCATGAGAAGCCTTCAGCTTCGTCTGCATCTACGGAGGCTATAAGTCGGGGAATTGGTTTCAGTACGTAGCGCTGGCCATCTGCACTCTTTTCACCAACCGGCAACGGTTGGCCGACGACAAAGCCAGTTCCATCCAGACCATAAACGTCACGGCGGAATGCAACGATGCCGCCGGAAGTTGGCCACGCGGTAAGATATGCCACACGCAACTGAGGCGGATTGATTATCTTTTCGTCGAGCCGCTCTTCGGATTGTGCCAACTCGGCAATACGCTCAGGTCCAAAACCGTTCTGGCCATTGAGAATCCAATTGATCAATATCGCGACCTTGTCGACGCGAACGCAGCCTGAGCTGAAGAACCTGCCACCGGCCTGAAACAGCTGGCGTTCAGGAGTGTCGTGCAAGTAAATGCCAAACGGGCTGTTAAAATTAATCTTCGCCGTTGCCATGGCATTTTCACCGCCGGGTTCCTGCCGGAAATGGTAATTGTCGACCACGGCTTTACGCCAGTTGATGCTGCGCGGATTGACTTCCGGACCGCCGACGCCCTCGAACACCTTGATATTCATCTGCCGCAGGATCTGCGAATTACCGCCAATGATCTTGGGAACGATGTCACGCTCAATGATGGAAGGCGGGGCATTCCAATAGGGATTGAATGCAACATTGTCGAGTG
>JANMKJ010000531.1:0-10335 GCA_031371945.1 Rhodobiaceae bacterium | reverse complement strand
TACTCGACGCTGCCGCAAATGAGATCCGCCTGGGTGCAAAATCCAAGGCACCCAAACCACCAAAGGTCAAAGCCGAAAAGCCCCCAAAGCGCGTTAATGGTCCGGTGATTGAGACGCCACCTGCGGCTTGATGGCGGCAATCCAGGTGTAGCCGCCAAAGCGCGAGCTGAAGTCGAGCCTCAGGCCGTGGTCCTTGGCGTGCTGTGTTAGAACCGACTTTAGCGCGGCCCTTGGTGTTACGTGAAACGCACTCAGCCAACGAAAAAACAGGTTGCGAAAAACGGAACCCAGTCTTTCGCATTGGCCGAAATCAACAACATGCAATTCTCCCTCCGGTGTTAACATAGAGGAGGCGTGGGCGAGTGCTGCCTGCCACTGTGGCACCATGGAGAGTGTGTAAGAAAAGTAGATACGATCGAACTTTGCCACACCAAGACTTTGCCGTGCGTCGAACGATGTTGCATCGACACAGGCAAAGCGCACGGGCGTGTTTGGACTCTTGCGCTGCATTGTGGCGATGGCCGATTTAAGCATCTCCTGGGAGATGTCGACACCGAAGAGTTTGGCGTCTCGGTAACGTCGGGCTGCCTTCAGGAGGTTGCGTCCGGTGCCACAGCCAATTTCCAGAATTGAGCCGTTCAGCGGTGGTCGCAGCCCGTCAAGCATGCTGTCGCGTCCCAACAGGTAATAGCGCCTCGATGCATCATAAAAGTGGCGCTGAAACCGGTACATGCGGTCCATGGCCATGCCATGGTCCTCAAGTCGCTCAGTTTGCAAGTGCATAGACATGGAAACCGCCATAGATGGATGAGCGATCTTGCAGACCGAGTTCATGGGACCGGGCCGCCAGATACGTCCAACGGCGAAGTACGACGTCATCGACGCGACCGGGCAGCAAGGTTTCCTTGCCAGCGGTGCGGAAGATGACCCGCGATCCGGGCCTTGCGGTCCTGGTGATGGCTTGCCATAGCTCGTTCAGCTGTGCGTCAGTCATCCAGTCCTGCGCATCCAGGAGTATAAATCGGTCCGCACTTTGCGGCGGCATTTTGTTGAGGGCGTCAACGATGGAAACCTGGTTCACTGTGACTGCCGTTTTCGCGTTGCGCAATTTTGCGTAGTTCGCTTCAGCAAGGTAGGGCGGCAGCGAACCAGATGCACCTGGCGCGTAGCTGCGGCCGAAAGCCTGCCAGGCGAAATAATTGCCTTGCAGTGGAAATCCGCACACCAGTTTCTCAAGACGTTCATGCAGCACCTTCGCCATGGCACTTCCACCTGCCAGGGCATCATACTGTGCCGGCGGAATTCCCAAGCCGTAAAGTGACATTTTGCGGTTGGTGAGCCACTTGATGAAACGCTTTTCAAACAGCGGGGCTATTTGCGTGTCGAAGTAGGCGCGCTGCTGCTCGACGGAGCGGCATTGCAACAACCCCGTCAAATCGCGGCCATAGAGCTTTGCCAACACATGCCCCATGCCGATGAAACGACCCAGCAGGCCTTTGGTGAATATGTTGCTCTGGAAACTTTTGATGCGGCGACGGCCTTTCCAATCACGTCCGTCCCAATAGTTTCTTGTCGCCTCGTCAATATGTGGTCGCAGGTGATCATGATAGTCGCGGATGTTGCGATGGTCGTCAGCCTCTCCGAAGAAGCGATAGAAGTCCTGCCAACTGGGCAAACTGTGCAGCCCCGCCAGTTTCAATTTGGTCAAGGCGACATGGGCGTGGTTCAGGTCTACCGCTGTGATGTGCTGAGGTGAATGGGCGAGATAACTCATCACGTTGCAACCACCTGATGCGATAGTGACAATGTGATGATGGGGTTCAACTTCCATGGCGGCCAGATCGACCACAGGATCTTCCCAGATTTGTGGATAGACCAGGCCGCGAAAGGCAATGCTGAAAGCCCGCTCCAGTGCGCCCTCCACACTCAAGGCTCCATGACGCGACATGGCGCGACTTACCAGATTGCCGCTGTGGGATGATGGAAGCGTTGTTTCAAATGCCATGGTCCAATTCTCCAAATCACGGTGAAAACTCATAAAATCCACTAGGTTGCGATTGTGACAGTCGTGTCACGGGGGACACCGAGCTCTGTCACAAAGGCTTCATTGAATTGGGCAAGGAGAGGGGGCGAACACAATTATCGAGTGATTCATGAAAGCTGACGTCAAGCCACATCGCCGCTACAGGGCCATTTTCATTTCTGACATTCATCTGGGCACGCAGCGGGCACAGGCTGTGGCGCTGCTGGAGTTTTTGCGACTTACGGATAGTGACAAACTCTATCTCGTCGGAGATATCATTGACAGCTGGTCACTGCGCCACAAATGGTACTGGAGCCAAGTGCAGAATGACGTCATCCAAAAACTACTTCGCAAGGCAAGAAAGGGCACGAAAGTGATTCTTATACCTGGCAATCACGATGAAAATTTCCGGGATTTTGCCGGGCACCGCTTCGGACGCGTTGCCATCATGCGGGAAGCAGTGCACAAGAGTTTTTCGGGCAAGCGCTATCTGGTCTTGCACGGGGACAAATTCGACAGTGTCATCTATTTTGCCCCGTGGCTCGCCACTCTGGGCGATTGGGCCTACGAGCGCCTGATGGATTTGAATGGTCCCATTAACAGAATGCGCGGGTTGCTGGGGTTCAGGAAATGGTCACTTTCGGCCTACATGAAGCACAAAGTCAAAAAAGCAGTAGAATTCATCTCGCGCTTTGAAGAGGCCGTGGTCTACGATGCGCAAAACCGGGGATGCCACGGTGTCATTTGTGGCCATATCCACACGCCCGATGACAGGATGATCAATGGCATACATTATCTCAATGATGGTGACTGGGTTGAAAGCTGTACAGCGCTTGTCGAACATCTCGATGGGCGGTTTGAAATCATCCACTGGGACAAGTCGTACGCGACGGAGGTGACGGCGGCAGCACCTGCAGGAAAATCTTTCGTCCCGAGTTGACAGGCGCGATTTTGGGCGGCGATATGCTTCTGATTTGGTGGAGTGGCCACGAATCAGGGGTTTTTGAATTTGGACGTTCGTGAGCAAGCTGACTTTCGCATGACAGTGTTTTGCTGTGCCTGCATTCTTGCCACACTGGTGTTCAACAGCCTGGTACCGCTGCTTCCGGATGTGTCATACATTCTGGTGGCTGATGGCCGTTTCCTGCATGGAGATATTCCGTATACTGATTTAATCGAGATCAATCCGCCGCTGGTTTTTTGGATTACGATGCCACCAGTGTGGCTGGCAGGGGTTCTGGGGCTTTCAGTACAGGCCTTCTTTGTAACCTATGTCTGCCTGCTGATTGCGGGGAGTCTTTACGTGACCAGCCGCGTGGTGGACAATAACAGCCAAGTGGTGGCAATCTTGGCAGTGGTCATGACACTTGGTTCTGCGTGGGCATTCGGTCAGCGCGAACATTTGGCAATGCTGCTGGTGCTGCCTTACGTGGCTAGTGTTACTGTTCGTGCCGAAATGAAGCCTGGCCTGGGTGTGCTAGTGGGTTTTCTGGCCGGCATAGGTCTGGATTTCAAACCCTATTTTCTCGCCATCCCGATATTGCTGGAAGGGCTGTTGCTCATTCAAACATGGAACTGGCGGGCGTTGTTTCGCATTGAACTGGTCATCATGGGAATTGTGGTGTTGATCTACCCCGTGCTGGTGTGGTGGTACTATCCTCAATACTTCACGGTTGTCATCCCCTTGGTGCAACAGACCTATGGTGCCTATCAAATCCCGTTCGCCGATATCCTGCAGCGCACCGTCGTTGTAGGCTTTGCAATATTTTTTGCAGCGACGGTGGGGCTGATGTTATGGCGCCGGCAGTGGAGCGCCATGGTGTGGCTCGTTGCCGCCCTGGGAGGGCTAATCGCTTATCTCGTGCAGGGCAAGGGCTGGTCCTATCAACTGTTGCCGGGCATGATATTCGTGGGAACGGCGTTCCTGCTGGTGGCAAGTAACCTTGCCCAGCGGGGATTGCGCTGGCTGACATTTGCCTTCTTTGCACTCTTCAGCCTGTTTGGTGCACTTGACTACGCGCTGGAGCAGCGGGCGCGGGTTGCCTATTTTGATGAGTTGTTGGGTGCTATGAAACCGCAGCGCATGCTGGTGCTCACCCATGATGGTGGCGTGGTGTTTCCCTTCCTACCGGATAAGGGCATCGCTTGGGGCGGACATTATCTTTCACTGTGGATGATGCCGGTGGTGAGCCGAAGGCTCGTTGAGCCCCAACAGGCCAATGCGATCACCGCCGCAACGGCGAGTGTAGTGGCTGGTGACCTCATGTCTTTTCAGCCTGACTTTGTGATTGTGGACAGGCGCTCAGCTTCACCCAGCCTGCGCGGCAATGAAATCAGATATATCGAATTATTCAGCGCCACGCCTGCGTTTGCGGCTGTGTGGCAAAGCTACAAGTTGGTCAACAGCAAGAACAATTTCGAGCTTTGGCAATTGCAATAGATGTTCAGGCCGAAGTTGTTCAGGCCGACTTGGCCCTGGCTTTTTCCATCTCGCCGACAAACCGTTCGAACAGGTAGTGGCTATCCTGTGGGCCGGGACTTGCTTCCGGATGGTACTGCACGGAAAACACCGGGTGGCCATCAAGTGCCAGCCCGGCATTGCTGCCGTCAAACAATGAGACATGGGTCTCGGTAACACCGGTGGGCAGCGTGTCGCGGTCAACCGTGAAGCCGTGGTTCATTGACGTGATTTCCACCTTGCCGGTGGTGAAGTCCTGCACCGGGTGGTTGGCACCATGGTGGCCCTGGTGCATTTTCCTGGTTTTGGCGCCGAGAGCCAGCCCCAGCATTTGGTGACCCAGGCAAATGCCAAAAATGGGCTTGCCTGATGCCACAAGCTTTTGGATTTCCGGCACGGCATATTCACCAGTTGCAGCAGGGTCGCCCGGGCCATTGGACAAGAAAATCCCATCCGGGTTCATGGCCAAAATATCGCCTGCGTGAGCGTTGGCCGGAACTACGGTCACGTCACATCCTACATTAGTCAGGCAGCGCAAAATGTTTCTCTTCAGGCCATAGTCGATGGCCACGACCTTGTACTTGCCGCCGTCAATCGACTTGTAGCCGTCTTTCCAGTTCCAGGTGGTTTCGTCCCACTCCATGCGCTGGGTCAGGGACACGTCCTTGGCAAGATCGAGGCCTTCAAGACCGCTCCAGGCTTTTGCCATGGCCACGAGTTTTTTCACGTCGAACTTGCCCTTTGCGTTGTGGGCGATAACCCCATTGGGCATACCATTCTCGCGGATGAGGTTGGTGAGCTCGCGGGTATCCACACCGCTCAGGCCGATGAGGCCACGGGCCTTCATCCACTTGTCGAAGTGCTTATGGGAACGGTAATTGGCTGGATCGGTTATGGGTGCCTTGACGACGCAACCTTTTACGGCGGCAGAGGCGGCAAGGTTGGTGGTTTCGAGATCTTCGTCGTTGGTGCCAACGTTGCCGATATGGGGGAAAGTGAAGGTGACGATCTGCCCAGCGTAGGAGGGGTCGGTGAGTACCTCCTGGTAACCGGTCATGGCAGTGTTGAAGCACACTTCGCCCGCGGCCTCACCCTCGGCTCCAAAGCCCTGGCCCTCGATCACGGTACCGTCCGCCAGAACGAGAAGTGCGGTAATGCGGGGCAGGTCCCAGTCGCTGAATGCTTTGCGTGGGGGTGCCTTGGCGGGTTTGGCGCTGTTCATCATGGAATCTCCGGGAAGTTGGCACTCTATGGGGGAGTGGGGCTTCGCCGTCAAGGTTGCGGATTCGGTCAAGAGGCCCTATCTAGCTCGTTTCCACAAAAGGATATCCCCCATGGGTTTGCGCGAAAAGATCTTGGACGACATGAAGGCCGCCATGAAGTCAGGCGATAAGACCAAACTTTCAACCGTGCGCCTGATGCAATCAGCCATCAAGGACAAGGACATTAACAGCCGCACCGAAGGCCATGATTCAGCGCTCACGCCCGATGCAGGGCTCATCGACCTGTTTGCCAAGATGGTCAAGCAGCGCCAGGAAAGTGCTGCTGTCTATGATCAGGGCGGGCGTCCGGAACTGGCCGAAAAGGAAAGGGCCGAAATCGAGATCATTCAAAGCTACATGCCCAAGCAGTTGTCAGACGACGAGGCAAAAGCCGCCGTTGCAAGCGTCATCGCGGCGGTTGGCGCATCGTCTGTCAAAGACATGGGCAAGGTCATGGCCGAACTCAAAGGCCAGTACGCCGGCCAAATGGACTTTGCCAAGGCCGGCGCCATTGTAAAAAGCTTGCTGGGCTAAACGATTTTAGTTGTCACTTTCACGTTCTTCTTGATCGCATGAGAGTAGGCGCAGGCAACGTGGGCCTTTTTGACAAGGCTTGCGGCGGCGGCCTTGGGAACGCCCGGAAGGCTGATCTCAAGCTTAACGTCGATGCCAAAACCCTTCTTGTCGGCGCGCGGGCCAAAGCTCACATGGGCAGTAATGGAGGAGTCTGGGGAAATGGGAACTCTCTTCTTTTCCTTGCCGTTCACAAACTTGATCGTGCCCAAAAGGCAGGTTGAATAAGCCGCTGCAAAAAGCTGTTCGGGATTGAGACCGTCATCTTTTCCGCCCATCTCCTTGGGCTGGCCGACTTTGATGTCAAGCATGCCGTCGGCAGACTTGGCGCGGCCTTCGCCGCGCCCGCCGGTTGATGTGACATGGGCGGTGTAGATTTTCTTGATTGCCATTTGGGCCTCCTTGTTGAGGCACAAAGTCTTAAGCACTTCGCGAATGAATGCAACATGCGTAACGCATAGGTCTCAGGTGAAAACGGTGACGGTTTCAACGGGTCGACGTAGTGATCGGGGCATGAGGGGTCCGTAGCCGAAGCGGACAACCAGATCGGCGCGCCCTTGCGACCTGCCGGTCATCCTGAGCAATTCGGCATTGAATGCCTTGACCTCTACGGGTTGATTGACAAAGGAGTGTTTCAGGCCAAGCCGTGTTGCTTCAAGGGCAAAGCGCTGGTAGCTGCGCCCGGCTTCAACCCAGTGCATTGCATTGTCCTCGTCCGATGAAAAGATCGCTATGCCGGAAGAAGCCCTGACCTGGTCATGGTAGCGTTGGCTTTCACTGGCAGCGGTGGCAACAAACGAAAACAGCAAGCGTCCGATCGGTCCGGGGAGTGCCGGACTGCCGGAGCAGAGTGAAAACAGTCCATCGCGCGTAGCCAGGGCCTGGCCGTAGCTGAAACGAATGCCATGCTTCAGTTCCGCGACATAGGAGCTGTCTTGCATCTGGGCCATGGTGGCATCGGCGATGAGTTTGGCAAAGCCGGTGATATCATCGGGAGAGGTAAGCAGGCTGAGAAACGTCTTGCCGCCGGCAGCAGCGGCTGTCAACGCATCGAGGTCAGCGGGTGAAAGGGGTTTTCCATCAAATCCGGTGCGGCTGCTTTGACGCAGGTGGATCATCGCGGCAAGGGGATTTGCTAGCGCCGGAACGGTTTCCAGCTGGACATTGATGCCATCGCGAAAATCGGTGGGCAACTGGACATGCGGAGCCAGTCCCAACACGGGTGCGGCCTGTACGATATTCTCAAGGGCGCATCCCATGCTGGCGAAGAGATGATGATTGTCAGGGTCAACCACGGGGGTGCCGCGGGCAAAGTCGGGAACGATAGATATCAAATTTTCACCCAGGCGGAATTTCCAGGGTTGGGTGTTGTGGCTGTTGGCGGCAAGGCAGGCGACCCGCACAAGCTCCAGCAGTTGCGCCTGCCCGGATGGGATGCTGGTGTTCACCGGTTGCCAGGTTTCTGCTACTGCCCGTTGCCATGCGGCGATGGGGTATGACTGGTGGGCGACAAGTCCGCCGCCCGCCGCCAGAACTGCAGCACTGCCCAAGCCGCCCATGAGGAAGGTTCGCCTGCCGGTCATTGCGTTTCCCGACGTGTGGCCTGATTCATCTCTAATATGTGCAAGTTTTCCATCACTAGACTTGCATTGATGGCATCACGCGCCGCAGTTCACAACTGCAAAATTGCTGATGGCTGCAGCGCCAGGCATAGCACCTGGCGCCGCGCCGTGAATGTTAATTGGTAACGGTGAACGGTGTTGCCATGCCCAGTTCGTAGTGGGCTTTATGGTTGCACAACAGAACATAATCACCCGCGGCAAGCTTCACCTTGAGAATACCCGTGTCGCCTGCCTTGAGGCCTGCAACTTCGCCCATGGACTTGAACTTGGCTTCATCAATGCGGTGGGTCTTGGCATCTGACGTGATTTTCTGGCCCTTCTTCTGCAACCGGATCAACACCACTTCGTGGTCCGTACCAATGGCATCATTCTTCACATCAAATTCGATGGTGCCGGCTTTTACAGTTGCCTTGTCGACTGCGATCTTCATGGGCTGGTCCGCCTCGCCATCCAGCGAAACCTGGATTTTGGTGACTGGCGTTGCAGCAAAGGCTGGAACCACGGATGCCAAGGCAAATGCGATGACGGCGGCTTTCGAAACTAAGTTCATACTGGTTAGTCCTTTTTCTGGTTTCACGGCGGAAACAACCGACGACTCGATCTTTCCGAGGCATCGACATAGGGGCCCGAAACTGACAGGGTGCTGATATTTGCAGTGCCGTTTGTTACAAATGGGTAATGCACAGGCCACTCCGTTGATGCGGTGACAGGGGGGCGGGGGCTTGCTAGATTGACCCCATGCGGTTTCCACCTTCATTTCTTGATGACATTCGCGGTCGGGTTTCCATCTCGACAATAGTGGGTCGGCGCGTGGCATGGGACCGGCGCAAGACAAATGTGGGGAAGGGCGATTATTGGGCCTGCTGCCCGTTTCACAATGAAAAATCACCCTCATTCCATGTGGATGATCGGAAGGGGCGTTACCATTGTTTCGGCTGCAAGCAATCGGGCGATATTTTCACTTTCCTTGTTGAAAAAGAGGGTGCCTCGTTTCCGGAAGCCGTAGAGCGGTTGGCGGCGGAAGCGGGTCTCGCCATACCGGTTGTTTCGGAAGATGACGTGAGACGCGAAGAGGTACGCGCAAGCCTTTATGATGTCATGGAAATCGCGGCCAAGTTTTTTGAGGCCGAACTCCAATCAGCGCGCGGGGCCAAAGCTCGCGGCTATCTTTCCGACAGGCAAATCACAGCGGCCGTTCAAAAAGAGTTTCGCTTGGGCTATGGCCCCGATGACCGCCACGCGTTGCGTGATCATCTGGCGTCCAAGAATATTTCAGTTGAGCAAATGGCTGAAGCGGGCCTTGTCATTTCTGGTGATGATATTCCCGTTGCCTACGACCGGTTCCGCGACAGGGTCATGTTTCCAATTCGTGATCCGCGCGGACGCGTGATTGCCTTTGGCGGGCGGGCCCTGAAAGCTGATGTTGCTGCGAAATACTTGAACTCGCCGGAAACCCCACTGTTTCACAAGGGTGCCGTGCTTTACAACCACGATAAGGCGCGCGGCCCCGCGCATGAAGCGGGAGAGGTCATCGCGGTTGAAGGTTACATTGATGTCATTGCAATGCATCGCGCTGGCCTTACCCATGCCGTGGCACCGCTTGGCACGGCATTGACGGAAGACCAGTTGGCGCTGCTTTGGAAAATGGTGGCGGAGCCCACCCTGTGTTTTGATGGCGACAGTGCTGGCATCAAGGCGTCCTACCGGGCACTGGATTTGGCGCTTCCCCTTCTCAAGCCCGGACATTCGCTCAAGTTCGCCCTGCTGCCTGAGGGCCTCGACCCGGATGATTTGTTGAAAGCACAGGGTGCGGATGCGGTGAAGGCTGTCATTTCAGCGGCTGAGCCCCTGTCGGATGTCCTTTGGCGACGCGCGGTGAGCGAAAATGACCGCGCAACACCTGAGCGCAAGGCCCAATTTGAGAAAGACTTGCGCATTCTGGTGAGCCAAATCGGTGATGAAAATGTCCGCAAGCATTACATGGCCGACCTAGGCCAGCGCTTTGACCACTTGTTCCAGCGCAACAGGGGAAATGCCAATTTCAAGCCACGGTCGCCCTTTGCTGCCCCCAAGCCCTGGAAAAAGGGCCAAAAGCCGTGGGAAACCCCGTCGCCTGCGTCGCCTCAGCTTAAAGCTATGGCAGCCTCGGCTGGAGCAGCTAAGGCCCTGGAACGACGGGAAAAACTCATCGTTTTGTCGTTCATAAACCACCCGGACCTGATCCATAATTTTCTGGACGAGTTTGCCGCAGTCGAATTTTCCACGCCTGCGCTTGACTCCCTCCGTACACAAATCATAAATAGCGCCGCTCTTGGGCTGGGACTTGATAATTCCGCGCTCAGGAGCCACCTGATCTCCAAGGGTTTTGGTCCGGATGTGGACCGCCTTGAAAACCAG
>JANMKJ010000276.1:0-3645 GCA_031371945.1 Rhodobiaceae bacterium | reverse complement strand
CGAGACGCCTTGCCTGGCGTGGCAGATTGTCGAGGGCCGCCTTGAGCGCCTGCAGGCGCCGGACAAGCCGCCGGGCGTTGACGCGGCCATCGTCGTGCGGCGCTGCGGGCATGTTGCGGGGCAGGGCGGCCCACAGGGCTGCAACCCGCGGATCATGGCCGAAGATGTGGATGCGGGGGAGAACCCGTGGCGCCGGAACGCCGTGATCCACGAAGCTCTTGTGTGGATCGAAGAGCTGGAACACGGGGCGGGAGCCTGCACCCTTTTTGATGGGCTCCTGCGGCATGGGACGCGAAGGTGCAGGCGTTACCACCAGCCCCCGGGCCGCGATGACGATGAGGCGGCGCATGGCGGATTCAGCGGGACGCAATACACGCAAGACCGCACGGTAGAGGGGTTCCGGCAGGCGCTCTGCCGAGACATCTCCCAGCATTACAAAGAGAGCTGCGATGATGCCCCCCAGGGCCTCAGCGTTGCGCGCGATGGCTCTTGCCCAGTCGAAGGTGTTTGATGGTGATGAACAGAACATAACAGGAACACGAATGGCATATTAGGAATGAACGTGTCAAGAGTAAAAGGAAGGTTTCTCCAACACTTGTCATCGCCGGATTTATTCCGGCGACCCATGGTGCAATGCGTCGGATATTTGAGCGCGCGGAAAGGTGGGTCCCCGCAACAAGTGCGGGGATGACAGAGTGGGGGTGCGGGAATGACGGAGAGAATGCGGGGATGACAAAGGGGAGGGGAGTGCGGGGATGACAGATAAGGGCGTTAATTCCCCGAATGCATTGTTGTTGAAATGTAGGTTTGGTCTTCCTGGCCGTCGCGCTCGAACTTGAGGAAGTCGTAGTAGCCGCAGTGGCCTTCGCCGGGGAATACCCGACCGGTGGAGGGCCTTGCGTGGTAGATGGTGCAGCGCCGTTCCTTGGTATCGAAGAACTGGCAGAACTTGCCGTAGATCGTGTCCTTCTGGCGGCGCATGATGCGGGCGTAGCCGTGGGCTTTTTTGAAGAATTTCTTCTCGGCCTTTTCCAGCGGCATATCAAAATGCTTGGCGATGCGCGCGGCGTCCCGGTCCTTCACTTCGATGACGGGGTAGGAGCAGCAATAGCCCGGACATTTCATGCAATCATATTTGGCTCTGGCCATTACACTTCCCTTGTTATTTTCTTAAAGCACTAGCCGATTCGGCCGTGATTGGCTTTGAGGCTTGCAAATTTCTTGTTGGTATCCACCATTTCACTCATCAGCCACTCACGGAAGGATCGCGCCGTGGCGGATTCCTTTGAACCCTTGGCGCGAACGATCCAATAGCTGCCATGGTCCTTCATGTCACTGGAGAAGGGGCGCTTAAGCCACCCCTCAAGGATTGAGTCAGTGCACAGGATCTGGTCACCCAGCGCAAAGCCCTGTCCGGATTCGGCGGCCTCGATGGCCAGGTGGTTCTGGAACACGGTGCCTTTCCAGTCTTCGACGCCGGCAACGCCATTGGCGGCGAGCCATTCGCTCCACCACTGCTTGCGCTGCTCGTGCAGCAGGTTGTAGTCCTTGAGATCGGCGGGCTTCAGGCCCTCTGCATCTTCAATCAGTTTGGGAGCGCAGACGGGGAAGATGACCACGTCGGAGAGCTTGGTCATTTCCACATCGTCCCAGTTGCCAAGACCGTAGCGGATGCCAAGTTCCACATTGTCGGCACGGAAATCAACCAACCGGGTGGTGGGATCAATGTTGAGCTCAATGTCGGGGTGCAGGTCCTGGAAGCGGCCGAGGCGCGACACCAGCCAGCGGGATGCGATGGCGGGCTCCACCGACACGTTCAAAGGCCGTGCAGCCCCTACGGCTGCGGCTTCGCGCGATGCCTCCGCAAGGCGGTCAAAAAGGGGTGTGAGCTGCTCGCCAAAGCGAATGCCAGCCTCGGTGAGGGTGACGCCGCGGCCGGTCCGGTTGAACAGCTGGGTGCCCAAATACTCCTCAAGCTCGCGGATGTGGCGGCTGACGGCGGCATGGGTGACGAAAAGCTCGGTCGCGGCCTCGGTGAAACTCACATGCCTGGCGGCGGCTTCATAAGCCTTCAGCGCATTGAGGGAGGGAAGTCGGCGAGCCATGAATCAGCCTGTAACATTTTCTGATGTGATATGTAGCTTTATACCGTTTGTCCCGCAAGGGCGAAAGGAGCATATCAGTATCACACGAAACACGAACTGAGGAGATACATCATGAACTGGGTTTTTGGAGCTTATTCAAACGTTTACAGCACTGCAATGATGCAGAACAGCGATGTTGCGCATCATCTCGCAACTGCGAAATATTCTGAAGTTAAGCCTGCTGGCCGGATTGCCCGCCTGTTTGGCCGCGTCTAAGACCATGCAGAACTGTCAGTAAAAGCCGTATCTCTTTCGGGATACGGCTTTTTTGGGCTTGAAATTGGAACAAAGAAAGAACATATAGGTCGGAATGTTGCACATAGGGTGTGGATAAACTGACCCTTGTAGTGAAACCCCCGGCGGGAGGCACTAGAAGGGAGAAAAGCGGGAGAGAGTAAATGGCAGGTTCGGTCAACAAGGTTATTCTGGTGGGAAATCTGGGCAAGGACCCGGAGGTTCGCCACACGCAGGATGGCAAGGCAATCGTCAACCTGACGCTTGCCACGTCGGAAAACTGGCGCGACAAATCCACCGGCGAGCGCAAGGAAAAAACCGAATGGCACCGGGTGGTGATTTTCAACGAAAACCTGGCCAAGGTGGCGGAGCAGTATTTGAAGAAGGGCTCAACGGTTTATATCGAGGGCCAGCTGCAAACCCGCAAATGGACCGACAAGGACGGTGCCGAGAAATATACCACGGAAGTGGTGCTGCAGAATTTCCGTGGCGAGTTGACCATGCTGGGCGGCAAGCCCGGTGGTTCCAGCGATAGCGCCAGCAGCGGCGGCGATGAGTTTGGCCAATCAAGCCCGATGCGTGGCGGTGGTGGCAAGGCGCAAAGCTTTGCCAGAGACCTTGATGACGAGGTTCCATTCTGAGGCGCATTGCCATGATACGGGCAGTGCTTTGCCTGATGGTGCTGTGGCTCGGTGTTGCTCCCATAGCGGCGCAGGCGGCGGCGGAAGTTCCCGCCTACAGCGATGATCGAAGCGATGCGGCGGCCCTTGTCCGCTCGTTCTACAACGCGGTCAACCGCCATGAATTTGCCCGGGCCTGGGGATATTTCGGAGCACCGCCCAAGGATTTCGAAAGCTTCGTCAAGGGTTATGACGACACCGCCTATGTTGATGTGTTCACGGGGCGCATCAATTCGGAAGGTGCGGCAGGCTCTACTTATTCGCAGGTTGCGGTTGCCATTCGCGCCACGGATTCTGGCGGTGACACCAAGGTTTTTGCCGGGTGCTACACGGTGAAGGCGGTCAATGCGCAAATCCAGGAGCCGCCGTTTCGCGCACTGCTGATCGAGAAGGCCTCGCTGAAGCCGGTTGACGATGTAGCACTTTACGGGGCCGCACCTGAATGGTGTGGCGAAGGTGCAGCACCGGCGGAGACCAGCGAGGAAGCATTGGCGCGCGTGATCAATCTCTACATGCTGCAAAATGCTGCGTCATGCGACAACCTCAAGGACCAGCGCGGGCCGAACATGGTCAAGCCCGAGGTGTTC
>JANMKJ010000275.1:0-5366 GCA_031371945.1 Rhodobiaceae bacterium | reverse complement strand
CGAGACGCCTTGCCTGGCGTGGCAGATTGTCGAGGGCCGCCTTGAGCGCCTGCAGGCGCCGGACAAGCCGCCGGGCGTTGACGCGGCCATCGTCGTGCGGCGCTGCGGGCATGTTGCGGGGCAGGGCGGCCCACAGGGCTGTAACCCGCGGATCATAGGCGAAGGTGTGGATGCGGGGGAGAATCCGTGGCGCCGGAACGCCGTGATCCATGAAGCTCTTGCGTGGATCGAAGAGCTGGAACACGGGGCGCGAGCTCACACCCTTTTTGATGGGCTCCTGCGGCATGGGACGCGACGGCACAGGCTTCACCACCAGCCCCCGGGCCGCAATGACGATCAGGCGGCGCATGGCGGATTCAGCGGGACGCAATACACGCAAGACCGCACGGTAGAGGGGTTCCGGCAGGCGCTCTGCCGAGACATCTCCCAGCATTACAAAGAGAGCTGCGATGATGCCCCCCAGGGCCTCGCTGTTGCGCGCGATGGCTCTTGCCCAGTCGAAGGTGTTTGATGGTGATGAACAGAACATAACAGGAACACGATTGGCATATTAGGAATGAACATGTCAAGAGTAAAAACCACTTTCGTCATTCCCGCGCAGGCGGGAACCCAACTCACCCGGAGCAAAGTTGGATACCCGCCTGCGCGGGGATGACGGAGAGAGCGCGGGGATGACAGAGTGGGGGTGCGGGGATGACAGATTTTGAGGTGCGGGGGTGACAAAATTGGGCGGGGGTGTCAGCACTACACTCCGCGGCGCAGTCGTCTTGCCTTCATGGCTTCTTCGCCTGCCGGTGTGCCATCATGAAATGAACCGAACCATTTATCGAGGGGCACCATGCCGTCGGCATAATTCACCTCGAAATACTTGTGATGGAGATAATGGGCGAAATAGGAAACGTCGATTGTCGATTCTTCGCCCACCACCATGCGGTCAAAACCCGTGTGGCCCTGGGCAGGAGCCACACCCAGCCGCGATGCCAGGTTGATCATGTGGATGGGATGCGACGGGATGAAAAAGAACAGGAGAATTGTCGAGAAATAGATCAGGTGTTCTATGGGATGCATTGACAGGCCGGACCAGGGCCCGGGGTTGACGTTGCGGTGGTGAAGCTTGTGGGCAACCCTGTACAATGCCGGGATATGCAGAATCCGATGGGCAAAATAGAATCCCACCTCATGGATCAGCGGCACGAGAAAAAAGACCGCAATGAAGCCAAAGGGATGCTGCTCAAAGCTGATCATGGGAGCCACATTGTTGGCATAGGCCCACAGCAGCAGCAATTCATAGGCCGTCCAGATAGGAACCCCACTGACCAGCGTATGAAACATGTTATCATAGGTCTGATTGTTGAACAGGAACGCCTCGGATTTTTCCCTGGGCCACTGCCGGTTGTATTTGAAGGCCGTGCCCTGCTTGCGCCAGACATAGAGCCACATGTGCCAGGCACCATAGACCGCCACGGCCAGCATGACGTTGCGCAACAAGATCACGCCTGCCCAATACAGCGAAAATGTCTGGAAGGACTGCAAAGGTGGGGTGAGGAAATTCCAGATGAGGATTGCCAGTAGCGCATAAAAAACGTTCCACGGCAGAAAATAGCCGGGAAAGCCGAAGAGCCACTTCACAAGGGGTCCAAATTGGGGTGGCCAGTTGAACGCCGGACCATAGCTGACAGGCGTTGCCGGCTCCCAAAAGCCACGGCCGTTTTCCTTGCCAAATCCTCCGTCATCCATCACAAAAATCCCTGACGATTTGCGAGATTATATCTCAATTCCGTCGCTAAACCAGACTGACTTTTGCGGCCTTCGAAACATTGTATGCCTCCCTGTTGGGGGAAAGGTGAATTCCTGCACCACGTGCGGGGATGACAGAATGGCGGCTAGGCCATTGAATGCACCCAGTTGCAAAACGCCGCTATTGATTTTTGCTTCACATTTTGACTTTGGTGAACCAGGTAGAATCCAAAACCCGGCAGGGTTACATCTGACACCCGTTGCAGCTTCCCATTCATGAGTTCCTCGCGGACCAGCAGATCACTGCAGATGGCAATACCCTGTCCTGCCACCACAGCGTCAATGGCATGGATTTCCTCTTCGAAGCGCAGGCTGACTGTCTCTGCAAGATGAGGTACATCCATATGAGCGATTTTTGCTTCCCGTTCCCAGCGCTGCCAGGTTGGTGCCTCTGAATCGCCGGGTGGCCACCCTGTTTCAATGCGGGTGTAGCTTTCGAGCTCACGCGGAGCGAGCAGTCTGCCCGTTGCGCCCACAAGTGTTGGGCTACCCACCACGTGGAAAGTATCGCGAAACAGTTCCGTCGCAACGCCATCACTCGGCGTGGTGCGCGCATAACGGATAGCGACATCGGCGACGCCGCCCCCGAGGTCAAGAACGTCATAGGTGCTGATGATATCCAGCGGTATTCCCGGATACGCCTGCCGCCAAAGAGGAAGTTTTGGCAAGAGCCAGCGGGCGGCAAAGGCACTTGTGCTCGTGACCCGCAAGCCATGTGCAACATCGGCTACGGCCAGGCTATTCAAGGCCTCGGCGAACCGGTTAAAGCCCTCGTGCAGCTTCGGATAGAGCAGCCTGCCTGCAGGAGTGAGTGAAAGCGGGCGCGGCTGCCTGCGAAACAATAGCTGGCCACAGTATTGTTCGAGAAGTTTTATCTGGTGACTGATAGCCGTTGGCGTGACGACAAGTTCGTCTGCCGCCAATTTGAAGCTCAAATGCCGGGCAGCAGCTTCAAAAGCGCGAAGTCCGATGAGTGGAGGTAAACGGCGCATGAGCTCATCCTAGATGAATAAAATTCACCTGCAATGAGATTATTTGAATTTGCGTGGACCTCAACTTGGTGAAAGGTTGACGCGATGACATCGGCTGGCAAAAACTATGATCTGCTTATCGTCGGCGGGGGACTTGCGGGTTCAGCACTGGCAAGGGCCATGGCCCTTGCAGGGTTTAAAGTCCTCATCGTCGAAAAGGAAACCACCTTCAGAGACCGCATCCGTGGTGAAGTCCTGCTTCCCTGGGGAACCGTTGAAGCCAAGGCCTTGGGACTTTACGAAATTCTCCTGGCAGGCTGCGCCAGGGAAGCCAGCCGCGAACACTTTTTTTATTCCGGCAAGCCCTCCAAACCCCGCGACTACCTGACAACCACACCGCACGGCACCTGCACCCTTTCTTTCTATCACCCCGACATGCAGGAGACTCTGCTGGTTCATGCCGCAACGGCTGAAGCGGACGTCTGGCGTGACGCCGTGATTGTGGCGCTGCGTCCTGGCCAGCGGCCGGAGGCCGACATTCTGCACAATGGCCAAACCATTACCGTAGCCGCCCGGCTGGTCGTCGGCGCAGACGGACGGGAATCCCAGATCGCGACGCTCCTGGAGTTGACCCGAACCAAGGATCCGACGGAGTTGTTTACAGGTGGACTGCAGCTGAAGGGTGATATCCAGATCGAACATGCCCTCTACTTTTTTCTCCATAGCGTTACAGGTCGGGGAGCCATTCTTATTCAAAACAAGCCCGGAAATTTTCGCGCCTATCTCCTGCACCACAAGGACGCGCTGCAAAAGAGGTTGTCTGGTGAGCGTGATTATGCAGCGGTCATAGAACACTTCAGCGAGATCGGCATGCCGCAGGATTGGTTGAACAGCCTCACACCGCACGGCATATTTGCAACATTTGATGGTGCACACCGTTGGATAGCAGATCCCGTAATCGGCAATTGTGTCCTGATCGGTGACGCTGCCGCTGCCAGTGATCCGGTTTGGGGAAATGGCCTTTCCAGAACGTTGCGCGATGTGCGAATTTTGCGTGATTGGTTGTTGCAGCTCAAGGATTGGTCAAGGGCCGCATCAGCCTACGCTGCAGATCACGACGACTTCTTTCAACGGTTGCGCCGGGCCGAACGCCTCAATGCAACTCTCCATTTCTCCATGGGAGAGCGCGCCGAGTCCAGACGCCAGCGCGCTTACGCGCTGATGGATGAAAACCCGGAGCTCAATCCAGACGTGAGCGGTCTAGGGCCAGAGGCCCGTTGTAACGATCATGTCGTCAAAACCTTGCTCGGTGAGGCGCACCCGCTGATGGCATGACAGCCGAGACAGTCGGACCTGAGTCCTGTGTCAGCAATGAAAGGTGCATTTCAAGCCAGACTGACCTTCTGCTGGGCTGACCTTACGACCTTTCCAGCTATTTCGAACTCCAGCAGAATGCCAATGACCGCAGATGTTGGCAACCTGCTTTCCCTGATCACGTCGTCCACATCCGTTGGCGAATGTGACAGCAGGGCATAAACCCGCTGGCGTTCAACGGCACCAATCGTAACGGTGTCGTTGTTGATGCCCTCGGGTTCTGAAATCTTTCTGGGCACGGCCGTGAACTCCGTTTGCAGGGCCTCGATGACGTCCGACGTCTGGGTCAGCATCGTGGCGCCGTCGCGGATGAGTTTGTTGGTTCCTTCACAGCGCGGGTCAAGCGGCGAGCCGGGAACCGCGAACACATCCCGACCTTGTTCACCCGCAAGGCGGGCCGTGATCAAGGAACCCGAACGAAGTGCAGCTTCCACCACAATGATGGCGCGCGCCATGCCGGAGATGATCCGGTTGCGGCGCGGAAAATGCTCGGCCTTGGGGCTCACGCCCGGCAGCATTTCAGTGATCAGCAAACCGTTGCGGGCTATCAGGTTTTGCAGCTCGGCATTTTCCGGCGGGTAGAAATTGTCGATTCCCCCGGCAATCACGGCAGCGGTGCGGCCGTTGGGTGCCGCTTCGTGCGCCGCCGTATCAATGCCCCGCGCTAGTCCGGAGGCGACAAGAAAGCCTTCCTCACTTAATTCTGCCGCCAGTTGCCGGGCCAGCTTGCGCCCGCCAGCCGATGCGTTGCGCGCACCGACGATAGCCACTGTCGGCAAGTCCGAGAGGACGAGGTTGCCTTTGACGCATAGCAACGGCGGTGCGCCAGCAATGTGATAGAGCAGGGGCGGGTAGCCCGGCTCTCCTGCCACCACAAATGATGCGCCCAATGCAGCGGCCCGTTCCAGATCAGCTTCAGCCTGTTCAACGGCGTAAAGGCGCAAGGGCCGCGACAGGCCACCTTTACGTGACAGCTCGGGCAGTGCCGCAATGGCATCGGCCGCACTGCCGTACTTGGCGATGAGTTGCCGGAATGTTGCCGGACCTACGTTCTCACACTGGCTCAGCCTGATCCAATCACGCCTCTGGTTATGGTCAAGCAATTGCACGATAAACTTCCCCCCGATTTACAGACCAATGCGCGGCTCCTTGTTCCTGATGAGCCGCATGATATTTTCGCGATGCATGATCCAGATGATTAGGCCAATCGCAATGGTGGGCCAG
>JANMKJ010000273.1:0-10400 GCA_031371945.1 Rhodobiaceae bacterium | reverse complement strand
TTTCCGGCGCGCATTCCAGCACGGCCCGCATGTTGGGGCTCCAGCGGATATCGTCGGTTTCGAGGACCCAGTGGTAGGTGGCTTCGCCGACAGCTTCAATCGAGCGCCGGATGAGATTGAGGTCATCGGTGTCGAGCACGCGGGCAAGCTGGGCAATGGGCGTTTCAGCTGCAGGTGCAGCGGCGCTTACGTCATCGGCCTGAAATGTAAACACAGTGTCATTTTGATCAGCAGTGCTCAAGTTGCCTCCATGAGCTGACGGAATTGGTCGAGCCTCTTGGCTCCAACCCTAGCAGCGCAATAGTAAACAACATTGCAACCCGAGTGATTAATTTCCCGGTAACGCAGTGCTGTTCAACCGGAATTCCGGGCCTCGGCAGGAATTACCGCTGGAACGTCGCAAGTGGCATGGCGCAGCTTTTCCAGATATTGCAAGAAAGCCGTGCCTCGCATCTTGCTGAAAAATCGCCGTCGTGCCAATTGGCGCTTGGAGATGGGGGGCGAAGCGTGTAGTTTCCTACCATGAATTATAGTTTCTTAACAGTAAGGATGAGATGACCATGACCACGGTAAAGAGTGATATCGAAATCGCTCGTGAAGCGAAGATGAAGCCGATCATGGAGATCGGCAAAAATCTTGGCATTCCGGAAAAGGATCTCATTCCCTACGGCCACACCAAGGCCAAGGTGCACCTTGATTACATCAACAGCCTGGCCAAGAAAAAGGATGGCAAGCTCATCCTGGTGACCGCCATCAACCCAACGCCTGCAGGCGAAGGCAAGACCACAACGACCGTGGGCCTCGGTGACGGGCTCAACCGCATCGGCAAGAAAGCCATGGTGTGCCTGCGCGAACCGTCGCTGGGTCCGTGCTTTGGCATGAAGGGTGGAGCGGCCGGTGGCGGCTACGCGCAAATCGTGCCGATGGAAGACATCAACCTGCATTTCACCGGCGATTTCCACGCCATCACGTCGGCCCATAACCTGTTGTCGGCGATGATCGACAACCATATTTACTGGGGCAACGAGCTGGGCATTGATACGCGCCGGGTGGCCTGGCGCCGCGTCATGGACATGAACGACCGGGCGTTGCGTGACATCGTGTGCTCACTCGGCGGTGTAGCCAATGGCTATCCGCGCGAGGCGGGCTTTGACATTACGGTTGCGTCCGAGATCATGGCGATCCTGTGCCTTTCAACGTCAATCGAAGACCTCGAGCGCCGCATCGGCCAGATCGTTGTAGCCTACAAGAAGGACAAGTCACCGGTTCTCGCCAAGGACATCAAGGCGCCGGGCGCCATGACCGTGCTGCTCAAGGACGCGCTGATGCCCAACCTCGTGCAAACGCTTGAAAACAATCCGGCTTTTGTGCATGGCGGGCCATTTGCCAACATTGCCCATGGCTGCAATTCGGTCATGGCCACGCAGTCGGGACTGAAGCTGGCAGACTATGTGGTGACCGAAGCTGGATTTGGTGCGGACCTGGGAGCCGAGAAGTTCTTTGACATCAAGTGCCGCAAGGCCGGCCTCACGCCATCGGCGACAGTGATCGTTGCCACCATCCGGGCGCTCAAAATGCATGGTGGCGTGGCCAAGGA
This sequence comes from Rhodobiaceae bacterium, assembly GCA_031371945.1. GTDB lineage: Bacteria > Pseudomonadota > Alphaproteobacteria > Rhizobiales > Aestuariivirgaceae > Aestuariivirga. The sequence continues at coordinate 8,803 of JANMKJ010000273.1, read as the reverse complement.
GGATTTGAAAAAAGAAAGTGTCGAGTCACTGAAGAAGGGCTTGGTCAACCTTTGCCGCCACATCGAGAACATGAAGAAGTTCGGCGTGCCGATTGCAGTTGCCGTCAACCATTTCGTGACCGACACCGACGCGGAAGTGGCAGCGATCGTTGCCTACTGCAAGGAGCATGGGGTTGAAGCCTTCAAGTGCACCCACTGGGCCGAAGGCGGCAAGGGTACGGAAGCCCTGGCCAAGCATGTGGCGGAACTGGCCGACCGCAGTTCGGTGCAGATCAAGCCGATCTACGGTGACGACATTCCTCTGTGGGACAAGATCAAGACCATTGCACGCGAAATCTACCGTGCCGACGACATCGTGGCCGACAAGTCGGTGCGCGACCAGCTCAAGGGCTATGAAACCCAGGGCTATGGCAAATTTCCGATCTGCATGGCGAAAACCCAGTATTCGTTCTCAACCGATCCCAATCTCAAGGGGGCGCCGACGAATCACGTGGTTCCCATCCGGGAAGTGCGGCTTTCGGCCGGGGCGGAGTTCATTGTCGTGGTGTGCGGTGACATTATGACCATGCCTGGCCTGCCAAAAGTGCCCTCGGCCGAGGTCATCGGGCTTGATGCCAAGGGACAGATTGCCGGGCTGTTTTAGCCAGGCCGCCAAAATATGGTGCAATGGGAAGGCGCACGACCCCGGTCGATGCGCCTTTTTTATGCAAAAAGCCCCAAATTTGGTTAAGACTGCGGCAGTGCAGCAAGAAATTTCATCTTTATGAATGAATTGTAAACGATTGATTTATATGGGTGAAATGCAGCTATGCAAAATTTGCAATACTTGTTTTGTTGCATCGCACTATATTGAGCCTGTTAAAGCAACCCTACTCCAGTCAATCCAAAGGGGAATGACATGTTTGATTTTGTAAAGACCAAGTATTCACGCTGGCAGCGCTACAGCCAGACCGTATCGGAACTCAGGAGCCTTGGTGCCCGCGAGTTGGACGATGTGGGAATTGCGCGCACCGATATTCGTCGTGTGGCCCGCGCCGCATCACGATAACCTATTCAGTCAGTCCGAAAGGGGTATGACCCATGTTTGATTTTGTAAAAACCCGTTACACCCGCTGGCAGCGGTACAGCCGTACCATTGCCGAGCTCGAAGGCCTGAGCGCCCGCGAGCTTGCCGATTTGGGCATTGCACGCGCCGACATTCATCGTTTGGCGCGTGAAGCGACACGATAAACCCGAGACAAGATGGAGGCTTCAATGCCACTGTTCAAATTCCTCAGCCGCAGAAACCGCATGCAGGCCTATCACCAGGCCCGCCGGGAAATGGAATTGATTTCCGATGCGGATTTGGCCGACATGGGCATCAAGCGTTACCAGCTTGAAGCAGCCCTGCCGCGCTAGGCCGCCTGCGCCAAATTTTAGTTGCGTTTTGATACGGCCCGCCCCGCAGAAATGTGGTGCGGGCCTCATTTTTCCAAGAAATGTGTAAATTGCGGCAATCCGCCCGATGATGCTGGTTGCGAGTCTTTATCACCTGTGTTACCGAGACGCCGCGGTGGGGCTTAAGTTCTGTTCCGTACCCTTTGTTTTGTTTCGGAAGAGATATCTTGGCAGCAACAGATCAAGCAATTTCCGGCGTTCCCGGCAGATACGCAGCGGCCCTTTTTGAGCTGGTTGCCGAGGAAAAATCTGTCGACACGGTGAGTGCCGACCTCACGTCATTTCAGAACATGCTGAAAAGTTCCCCGGACCTGCAGCGCCTGGTGCGGTCACCGGTATTTTCCGGCGAAGACCAGATGTCAGCGCTCGAAGCACTGTGCGACAAGGCCGGACTTTCGGGCCTGGCGCTCAATTTCATCAAGCTGGTTGCCAAGAACCGCAGGCTTGCGGCCCTGTCCGATGCGATCACGGCGTTCAATGCGCTGGTGGCTGAATCAAAGGGCGAAATTGCAGCGGAAGTAACGTCTGCCGAAAAGCTTTCCGACAAGCATGTCAAAGACCTCAAGGCCGCGCTCAAAGCTTCTATGGGGCGCGATGTTCAATTATCCGCCGTGGTGGACAAGTCCATTCTCGGCGGCCTCATCGTTAAGGTGGGTTCCAAAATGATGGATAACTCGCTTAAAACAAAACTTCAAAACCTTAAAGTTGCCATGAAGGGGACCGGCTGATGGATATTCGCGCCGCTGAGATTTCGACAATTCTGAAAAAGCAGATCAAGGATTTCGGCAATGATGCCGAAGTTTCTGAAATCGGCCAGGTGCTTTCCGTCGGCGATGGTATTGCCCGCGTTTACGGCCTCGACAATGTCCAGGCCGGTGAAATGGTGGAATTTCCCGGTGGCATCCGTGGCATGGCGCTGAACCTTGAAACCGACAATGTGGGCGTTGTTATTTTCGGTAACGACCGTGACATCAAGGAAGGCGACACGGTCAAGCGCACCGGCGCCATCGTTGAAGTTCCCATCGGCAAGGAATTGCTCGGACGCGTGGTTGATGCGCTGGGCAATCCGATTGACGGCAAGGGTCCGATCAAGACCAAGCTGCGCTCGCGCGTTGACGTGAAGGCGCCTGGCATTATTCCACGCAAATCAGTGCATGAGCCGATGTCGACGGGCCTCAAGGCGGTTGATGCCCTCATTCCAGTTGGCCGTGGCCAGCGCGAGTTGATCATCGGTGACCGCCAGACCGGCAAGACCGCCATCATTCTCGATGCAATCCTCAACCAGAAGGCCATTCACCAGTCCGGCCCGGAAAAGGAAAAACTGTATTGCGTTTATGTGGCCTGCGGCCAGAAACGCTCAACCGTTGCCCAGTTCGTGAAGATTCTGGAAGATGCGGGTGCGATGGAATATTCCATCGTGGTTGCCGCCACTGCTTCGGAATCAGCGCCCATGCAATATCTGGCCCCGTTCACGGGTTGCACCATGGGTGAATATTTCCGCGACAATGGCATGCATGCGCTGATTGCCTATGACGATCTGTCAAAGCAGGCCGTGGCCTACCGCCAGATGTCGTTGCTGCTGCGCCGCCCACCGGGCCGTGAAGCCTATCCAGGCGACGTGTTCTATCTCCATTCCCGTTTGCTTGAGCGTTCGGCCAAGCTGAATGACTCGCTGGGTGCAGGTTCACTCACCGCACTTCCAGTGATTGAAACCCAGGCCAACGACGTGTCGGCCTATATTCCAACCAACGTGATTTCGATCACCGACGGGCAGATCTTCCTTGAAACGGACCTGTTCTACCAGGGCATTCGTCCTGCCGTTAACGTCGGCCTTTCAGTTTCACGCGTGGGATCTGCCGCACAGATCAAGGCGATGAAGCAGGTTGCCGGCAAGATCAAGGGCGAGTTGGCCCAGTACCGCGAAATGGCGGCATTTGCCCAGTTCGGTTCAGACCTTGATGCGTCCACGCAAAAACTGTTGAACCGTGGTGCGCGCTTGACGGAACTGCTGAAGCAGCCGCAGTTCTCGCCGCTCAAGACCGAAGAGCAGGTGGTGGCGATTTACGCGGGCGTGAACGGTTACCTCGATAACCTGCCGGTCAACAAGGTGCGCGACTTTGAAGAAGGCCTGCTGCGCATGTTCCGTGAAAAATACATGGAGATCCTCGACAGCATTCGGACCGAAAAGCAGATTACCGATGCCATGGGTGTGAAGCTCAAGGCGGCGGTTGATGGTTTTGCCAAGAGCTTTGCATAAGGGGAGCTGATGGCCAGTCTTAAAGACCTTCGCAACCGCATCGCCTCGGTCAAGGCGACCCGCAAGATCACCAAGGCCATGCAGATGGTGGCCGCGGCGAAACTGCGGCGGGCCCAGGAGGCAGCCGTTGCGGCGCGCCCCTATTCCGAGCGCATGGCAGTGGTGCTTGCCAACCTGGCCAGTGCAGTTGCCGGCAAGGACGGTGCTCCCAAGCTTTTGGCGGGCACCGGCAAGGACCAGGTTCACCTGCTGGTGATTGCCACGGCCGAGCGCGGCCTGTGCGGCGGTTTCAATTCCTCCATCGTCCGTCTGGCCCGCGAACACGCGGAACGCTTGCTGGCCCAGGGCAAGACGGTCAAGATCATGACCGTTGGCAAAAAGGGCAATGACGCGCTCAAGCGCAACTACGGCAAATTCATCGTTGACGCTGTCGATTTTCGCGGCCTCAAGAGCCTCGCATTCTTCAATGCGCAGCCGGTGGGTGCCAAGATCATAGCGATGTTCAATGCCGGTGAGTTTGACGTCTGCACATTGTTTTTTGCAGAATTCAAATCGGTGATTTCGCAAAAGCCAACGGCCTTGCAGCTTATTCCTGCGGCGGTGGCGGGCGGCACGCCACCTGACCTTGGTGGTGCGATTTACGATGCTGAACCCGACGAAGGCGAAATTCTGGCCGAACTCCTGCCGCGCAATATTTCCATCCAGGTGTTTCGTGCACTCCTCGAAAATGCTGCGTCAGAACAGGGTGCCCGGATGAGCGCCATGGACAACGCCACCCGCAACGCCGGCGACATGATCAACAAGCTGTCGATCAAGTACAACCGCCAGCGGCAAGCCCAGATTACCAAAGAACTCATTGAAATCATTTCGGGTGCTGAAGCACTTTAGGACACGTTAGAGAAGGACGAAAACCCATGGCAAAGAAAGCCGCTACCTCAAAGTCTTCAGGTCTGGTTGGCCGCATCACCCAGGTTACGGGTGCCGTGATCGACGTTCAGTTTGAAGGCGACCTGCCGCAAATCCTGAACGCCCTGGAAACCACGAACGGCGGCAACCGGCTGGTGCTGGAAGTGGCACAGCATCTCGGTGAAAAAACGGTGCGCACCATCGCCATGGACTCGTCAGAAGGCCTGGTTCGCGGGCAGGAAGTTTTTGACACGGGCTCGCCCATCATGATGCCGGTTGGACCGGAAACCCTGGGCCGCATCATGAACGTGATCGGTGAACCGGTTGATGAAGCCGGCCCGATGAAGACCAAGATCAAGCGCGCCATCCACCAGGATGCGCCAGCATTTGTTGAGCAATCGACAGAAGCTGAAATCCTCGTGACCGGCATCAAGGTTGTTGACCTGCTGGCACCCTATGCCAAGGGCGGCAAGATCGGCCTGTTCGGCGGTGCTGGCGTTGGCAAGACGGTTCTCATCATGGAACTCATCAACAACGTGGCCAAGGCGCATGGCGGTTACTCGGTGTTTGCCGGTGTTGGCGAACGCACCCGTGAAGGCAACGACCTTTACCATGAAATGATCGAATCCGGCGTGAACAAGAAGGGCGGCGGCGAAGGCTCCAAGGCCGCACTGGTGTATGGCCAGATGAATGAGCCACCGGGAGCGCGTGCGCGTGTTGCCCTTTCGGGCCTTACGGTTGCCGAGCATTTCCGCGACGAGGGCCAGGACGTTCTGTTCTTCGTGGACAATATTTTCCGCTTCACGCAAGCTGGTTCCGAAGTGTCGGCCTTGCTCGGCCGCATTCCATCGGCCGTGGGTTACCAGCCAACCCTTGCCACCGACATGGGCACCATGCAGGAGCGCATCACCACAACGCAGAAGGGCTCCATCACTTCGGTTCAGGCGATCTATGTTCCGGCCGACGACTTGACCGACCCGGCACCTGCCACATCATTCGCGCATCTGGACGCGACCACGACACTGTCGCGCTCGATTGCTGAAAAGGGCATCTACCCCGCCGTGGATCCACTGGATTCCACGTCGCGCATGATGGATGCCCGCATCATTGGCGAAGAGCATTATGAAACGGCGCGCCGTGTGCAACAGATCCTGCAGCGTTACAAGGCGCTGCAAGACATCATCGCCATTCTCGGCATGGACGAGCTTTCGGAAGACGACAAGACCTCCGTGGCGCGGGCCCGCAAGATCGAGCGCTTCATGTCGCAACCATTCTTCGTGGCCGAAGTGTTTACGGGTTCGCCTGGCAAGCTTGTACCGCTGGCCGATACCATCAAGGGCTTCAAGGGCCTGTGTGGCGGCGCCTACGACCACCTGCCGGAGTCGGCCTTCTACATGGTTGGCACCATCGAGGAAGCGATCGAGAAGGCCCAGCGCCTTGCTGCAGAAGCGGCATAAGCGCCATGGCTGGTCTTCACTTTGAGCTGGTAAGCCCGGCGCGGCTGCTGTTTTCCGGCGAGGTTACGTCGGTGACCCTGCCTGGCACGGAAGGCGACATGGGGATTTTTGCGGGCCACGCCCCGGTTCTTTCAACGCTCCGCCCCGGCGTGGTCGTGGTGACCAAGGAGGGTGGGGCGACCGACCGTATTTTCGTGCGCGGTGGCTTTGCCGAAGTCAATCCAAAGGGCCTCACCCTTTTGGCCGAGACAGCAATCCCGCTGGCTGACCTTGATACGGCAGCCCTGGCCCAGGAAGTCAAGAATGCCGAGGAAGACCTGGCCGACGCCAAGGATGATGAATCGGTGCGCAAGGCGCAGGAAAATCTGGATCACCTGAAGGGCCTGCAGGCAGCACTCTAAGTATCCCAGCATTAACCAAGATAAAGCCCCCGCGCACTGGTCGCGGGTTTCTTTTTTCAGCAAAGTTATGTGGATTCCGATCAATTAATACAAAATTGACGGTGTTGATAGCGCGGCGTTGTCCAACATCTTGCGACTTGATAATTAAGATATCTGGCACGCCAATTGCTGTGTCTGGATTGACAGTCGACAATCAGGACTGCCGCGTTCTATTTACTACGAGGCCAAGAGCTGTGCATAGTCAGTCCTATTTTCAAGCTAAACCGCAACCTGATGCGGCGACAGCAGCATGGACTCCAATGACATCGTTTGGGCGGGGCGGCGTAGAGGTATTCAACCAGTTCGAAGACCTACAATATCTGTGGCGCGACATGGTCCGCCAGGGTGCGATCTGCAGCCGCTACCAACACTATTCCTGGATGTCGAACTGGTGGACCCACATGGGTCGCAGCAACGATACTTCTCCTTACATCGCGGTGTTGAAGAGTGACCGGGGCGAGCCTGCACTCCTGCTGCCACTGCTGCGCCGACAGGTCGGGATGCTGCACGTCGGCGTATTCCTGGGCGGCAAGCATACCAATTTCAACGTGCCGGTGTGGCGGCCGGACCGGCTGAAAGATCCCGGCGCTGGCATAGCCGCGCTCATTGATGGCCTGCGCTGCCATACTCCACCGATTGATGTGCTGGTGTTGCTGAACCAGCCTGCGACCTGGATGGATGTGGCGAACCCGATGATGCAGTTATCCCATGTTGCATCGCCCAGCCAGGCCTATGGCGGGGACCTCGATGCTGATTTTGAAGCCCTGCGCAAGGTCCGCATGGGATCCAGCTCACGCAAGAAGCTGGCCCAAAAGGAACGCCAGCTCGCCGCGGCGATGGGGCCTGTTTCCTATTTCAAGGCTGAGACGCCTGCTGAAATCGACCGGGTGCTCGATATGTTTTTCATGCAAAAGGCCGCGCGCATGCACGAGCTTGGCCTGAGCGATGCCTTCGATGCCCCGGGTGTGAAGGAGTTTGTGACGGCGGCAGCCCACGAAATTGATCCTGATACCGGAACATCCGTCATCGAGCTTTATGCGGCATCTGCCGGAGATACCATCATTGCGACGTTCGGCGGCATCGTCGCGAACGGGAGGTTCAGCGGCATGTTCAATTCCATGGCCGGTGCTGCATACCGCGACTACAGCCCGGGTGAGCTGCTGCTGTCGCATGTGGTGAAATCGTGTTGCGAACGCGGCCTTGCGAGGTTTGACCTTGGCATCGGCGAAGCGGCCTACAAGCGGGTCTATTGCAGGGATGCCGAGCCCCTGTACGATTCCATCGTTCCCATTACCGCCCTCGGGCAGGTTGCGGCACCGCTTTGGCGCATGGGTCTTGCCCTGAAGGGCCGGATCAAGAAGTCGAGCGGCTTGCTGCGGGCCTTGCATGGCTTGCGCCAAATCACGTCGCGCCGGATTGAATCATGAGCAGCCCACACCCCGACATAGCCATCATCGGCGGTGGCCTTGCTGGTGCGACAGCCGCTGCCATGCTTGGCCGTGCCGGACACGATGTGGTACTCATTGATCCTTATACGGAGCAACGGCCGGAATTCCGATGTGAAAAGCTGGATGATTCCCAGGTCGCCCTGCTCAAGCGCACGGGACTTGCCGATGGCGTGCTGCCCCAGTCACGGCGCGACGGTGAGGTGTGGATTTCACGCTATGGCCGTCTGGTGGACCGCAAACCAAGCGGCCGTGCCGGCATCATGTATCATGACCTGGTGAATAGTGTTAGGCGGCAGATTCCAGGAAACCTCAGGCACATCGCAACCAAGGTGAGTGGCATTGGCCATGATGGCATGCGGCCCATGATCAGTCTTGCGACGGGCGAAAAAATTTCACCCAAGCTTGCCATCCTTGCCGTTGGATTGAACCCGGGCCTGCGCGACCAATTGGAAATCACGCGCAACGTGATCAGCCCGTGCCACTCCATCAGCATCGGTTTTGACATGAAGCCCCTGCAAAGCCACAGCTTTGCGTTTCCGGCGCTGACAATTTTTCCCGACTCGCCTGAGCAAATGATGGCCTACCTCACGGTATTCCAAGTGTCGGGCGGCATGCGTGCCAATCTCTTTGTGTACTGGGACGTGGATGATGCGCGACTGCGAAAATTTCGATACGAACCTGACCAGGCCCTGCGCGAGCTGATACCCACGCTCGAGCGCTTCACCGGCCCTTTCAAAATCGACGGCCAGGTGGCCATTCGCCCCATCGATCTGGTGCGGGTGAATGAACCCGAACGCCCTGGCATTGTGCTGGTGGGCGATGCCTACTCGACGTCGTGTCCGGCTGCGGGAACGGGCG
>JANMKJ010000447.1:0-4306 GCA_031371945.1 Rhodobiaceae bacterium | reverse complement strand
TCTGGTTTGCCACGTCCCTGCACGTGACTGTCCACGACATCACGCTGATTGCCATGTTCGGGGTTTTGCAAAATGCGCTGGGCCTGATTTTCTACACCTATGGCTCGCGCAAGGTTCCGGCAGCGGAAGCAACCCTTGTCGCTGCCCTTGAGGTACCGCTGACGCCATTCTGGGTGCTGGTGTTCCTCAACGAGGTGCCGGGCGTTCCGACGTTGATTGGCGGCGCTGTCGTGCTCACCGCCCTGTTCGCCCACATCATGGGCGAGTTCCGCCGAACCAGTCACGCGTGACGGTAGAAGCGGACTTTGGTTTCGCCATAGTCGCGCTCATCGATCAGGGCGAGGCCCGGAATATCCGGCACGTCTGCCTTGCCGACTTCCTCAAGCACCACAATGGCACCAGCGTTCAGCCACTGGCCCTGCACCAGTGAATTGAGCGATTTCTCGCCCAGCCCCTTGCCATAGGGCGGATCACAGAAAACCAGATCGAATTTGGGCAGCGGCGCACATGGCCCGAGGTCAGTCGCATCCCGCCGCCAGATCTTGCAGTGGCCGATGACGCCAAGCTTGTCGGCATTGGTGCGCACCAGTCCCCGTGCCTCGGCACTTTCATCCACGAACTGGCAGTGGCGACCACCGCGGGACAGGGCCTCGAAACCCAGTGCTCCGGTGCCTGCAAAAAGGTCCAGCACCCGGGCGCCCTCAAGTTCCAGCCCGGCTATGCCATGGCTCAGAATATTGAAAATGGCCTCGCGCACCCGGTCTGACGTGGGCCGGGTTGATTGATCTGCGGGCGTTGCAAGATGCAGGCCCTTAAACTTTCCGCCGACGACCCGCATCTTCTTTCTTAAATTTTCCGCCCAATTGCTCCTGCCAGAATTTCTGCGGGATTTCCTCTATGCCGCCACGCTTCAGGTCACCCAACTGGAATGGCCCGAAACTGGTGCGTATCAAGCGATTGACCTGCAATCCGAGATATTCGCAAATCCTTTTGACCTCCCGGTTCTTGCCTTCCCGGATGGCCACGTTCATCCACACATTGTCGCCTTGCGATTTTTCGATTTTGGCCTCGATCGGGCCATAGCGCACGCCCTCGATTTCCACACCCTGGGCAAGTTTGGCTAACCCGGCGTCATCCATCTTGCCATAGGCGCGGACTTTGTATTTCCGGATCCAGCCGGACGACGGCAACTCCAACAGGCGTTCCACTTCCCCGTCATTGGTCAACAGCAACAGGCCTTCGGTGTTGATATCAAGCCTGCCAATGGAGACGACGCGGGGCAGTTGTTGGCGCAACTTGTCAAACACTGAGGGACGGCCCTCCGGATCCTTGTGGCTCACCACGAGGCCATCGGGCTTGTGATAACGCCACAGCTTTGACTCTTCTTTCTGGGGCAGCAGCTTGCCGTTGATCCTGATCTGGTCTGCGGCGGTCACATTCATGGCGGCGGTTTTGAGGATTTTATGGTTGAGCGTTACGTGGCCATCGAGAATCAGCTGTTCGGCCTCGCGCCTTGAGCACACCCCTGCCCGCGCAATGACCTTGGCAATCCGCTCGCCTTCAAATTCACTCATCTTGACCTTGACCTCTGTTTAGGGCTCATGTCGCACGATGACGCACAAACTACCAGAGCCCATGTTAAAAGCCTTCGCTGCCGCTGAATCAGCCGCCGCCGCTGGCGAAGTTCCGGTGGGCGCCGTCATTACCGATAAATTGGGTCTTATTTTGGCAGTGGCCGCAAATCGCACGCTGACTGACCGTGATCCCACGGCCCACGCCGAAATGCTGGTGCTGCGGGAGGCTGCGGCAAAAGTCGGCTCCGAACGACTGGTTGACTGCGATCTCTATGTGACACTTGAACCCTGTGCCATGTGTGCGGGTGCCATTTCCCATGCCCGCATCAGGCGATTGTACTTTGGTGCTTCGGATGAAAAAATGGGAGCAGTTGAACATGGCCCCGTTTTTTTCAACCAACTCACCTGCCACCATAGGCCCGAGGTTTATGGCGGCATTGGTGAAAGCCAATCGCGCCTGTTGCTCATGGATTTCTTCAAGAGCAGGCGTTAGGGCAGCTTGTTCAGCCGCAGTTCCAGCGCCCGCTTCAATTTTTCCTTGCTGGATTCCGCCGCTGCAAATACTTCCCGCGCCCTGAAAAATTCGCCGGAACCAAACTGGTCAACTTCGGGCTTGATATAGATGTCTGGTGGTGATGCGGCACGGCGCAGCTCCGCCAATTGGTTGAACATGATGAGCATTGAACCCAATGCTATTTCCATGTTCGAGTGATGCGCCCGCTTGGACGGCTTCGGCGTTCCGGTAACGTCAATAGCCACCACGATATCCATGCCGTCGCGCACGTGGTCAAAGGGAACCGGATTGGTTACACCTCCATCCACATGGATATGGCCGTCGATGACGGGTGCTACGATGACGCCGGGTATGGCAATGGAGGCGGCCACTGCCTGCACCAGATTGCCACTTGAAAACACATGTTCCTCCATGCGTTCGAAATCAGTTGCGATAATGCGCAAAGGTATGATGGTATCCTCAATATTCCTGGGCAGGTTATCTGGTAATGCCAGGTCCACCAGCTTTTCGCCCTGCAGGTGCAATGACAGCAGTCCACGCAAGGACAGAATATCAGTAATCTTGGACTTCTTGGTGCCGAACACGTAGCGGGCTGCATCGATGCGGTTGTTCAGGATTTTTTCGGCCTGCAGGCGCATGTCGCGGGCCGACATGCCTGAAGCATAAGCAGCACCAACGAGAGCTCCCATGCTTCAACCCGCTATGTCTGCGGGCTTGAGGCCCAGCTCGTCGAATACTTCCAGCATGACAATATGGGCAAGCCCGCGTGCGCCGCCACCGCCGAGGGCGAGGCCGATTTTCATTTGGCTGCGGCCCGCCAGCCAATGTCGCGGCGGCAGAAGCCTTCTGGCCAATCGATCCTGTCGACGGCTGCGTAGGCCCTGATCTGGGCTTCGCGAACCGTTTTTCCAATTGCGGTAACATTCAACACGCGGCCACCTGTGGCTATCAGCTTTCCTTCCCTAGACGTGGTGCCCGCATGGAAGATTTGCAAGTCAGATCCAAAATCCTGGGAAAGTCCTTTGATTTCGGTGCCTTTGACATAGTCACCGGGATAGCCTTTGGCGGCAAGCACCACGGTGAGGGCGAAATCATCGCGCCAGCGCACTGAGACCCTGTCCAAGGTCCCGTCGACAGTTGCCAGCAGCAGGGTGAGAATATCGTCACGCAGGCGCAGCATCAGCACCTGTGTTTCGGGGTCGCCGAAACGCGCGTTGTATTCGATGAGCTTGGGGCCTTCCTTGGTCAGGATGAGACCGGCAAACAGCACGCCCACATAGGGGTGGCCCATGGCGTTCAGGGCTTTAATGGTTGGCTTTACGATTTTTTCCAGCGCTTCGCGGCACAGCGCCTCCGTCATGCAGGGTGCGGGCGAGTACGCACCCATGCCGCCGGTATTGGGGCCGACGTCCCCCTCGCCCACGCGCTTGTGGTCTTGAGCGGTGGCCAGCGGCAAAGTGTGCACTCCGTCAGAGAGCACAAAGAAACTTGCTTCCTCGCCTTCGAGGAATTCTTCGATCACGCACTCGGCCTCGCCGAAACGGCCGGAGAAAATTTCATCAAGCGCTGCCTCGGCGTCCGCCCTGGTCATGGCAACGGTCACACCCTTACCAGCGGCCAATCCATCGGCCTTGATCACGATTGGAGTTCCATGGGTTGCCAGATACTCGCGGGCTTTCTTCAAATCGATAAAGCGGCCATAGGCGGCGGTTGGAATATTGTATTTGGCGCAGATGTCCTTGGTAAAACCCTTAGAGCCCTCCAGCTGGGCCGCAAACTTCGACGGCCCAAAGGCCTTGATGCCAACTGCCTTGAGATCATCCACAAGGCCTGCCACGAGGGGTGCTTCAGGTCCCACGACCACAAATCCAATGTCATGGGTTTGGCAGAAAATGATCACGGCGGCATGGTTGGTTACGTCGATGCTGGCAATCTCCGCCACTTGCGCAATGCCGGGATTGCCGGGAGCGCAATAGAGCTTGGTGAGCAGCGGGCTGGCGGAAATCGCCCAGGCCAGGGCATGTTCGCGCCCACCTGAACCTATCAACAGAACATTCATCCAGATTCGATCCTTGCGTTTCACAGCCTTCTCGCATTTGATGAAGGGGAATCAAAGCGCGGAATTTCGAATGTCCACCATCTGGGATCATGATCCCGAAACCGGCGAAATCATGGAGGGGCCGCAGTCCAACGCGGGCGAATACTCGGTCACGGAAAT
>JANMKJ010000424.1:0-7990 GCA_031371945.1 Rhodobiaceae bacterium | reverse complement strand
GCCACTGGCAATGGCTGGAAGTTTCCGATTGATATCGCAACGGCAATCGTGAAGCTGCCAAATGGTGCAGAGATCAAGCAAAGTTCGGCGGCGACTGGATATCAAGGTGAGAAGGGCAAGGATTTCAGAATCGTAAGTGGGCACGGCAACCTGTTTGAAGCAGTAACGACGCGATCGCTGGCGCCCGATGAAGGCCTCACGATCGCTGTTGGCTGGCAGAAGGGCATTGTTGCAGCCCCTACACAAGCCCAGAAGAGCCTGTGGTTCTGGCGCGACAATGCCGGGTTTGTGGGATTGCTGCTCACCATTGCAGGCGTGGGCCTGTATTATCTTTTTGCATGGACGAAGGTGGGCCGCGATCCACCGGCGGGCACCATTGTGCCACTGTTTGCACCACCGCCCGACCTCGGGCCTGCGGCTACACGCTTCATCTGGAAGCAGAAGTACGACGAGAAGGCGTTTGCTGCATCCCTGGTGGGGCTTGCGGTCAAGGGGCGTTTGAAAATTGGGGATGATGGCGGAGACTATGAAATCACCAAGCTTGCCTCGCAGGGACCGGCACTCACGGTGACGGAGCAATCCTTGCTCGCGGCCATTCCGGCTGGCAGGACGGCACTGAAGAATACCAACCATGCGTCGATCAGCACCATGAAAAACACGCTGCAAAAGCAGCTGACCAAGGAATATGTGGGATCGACCTTCAAGCGCAACTGGGGCTGGTTTGCCATAGGTGCTGCGGTTTCGATTGTCGGGTTGGTGATATCGGGATTCCTGCTGCCGGGCGCTGATGGTGTGCTGGCCCTGTTTGCGGCGGGATGGTCTGCCATCTGGTGGAGCGTCATCCTGGCGTTTCTGTGGAGCACATTTTCCGGCATTCGCAATGGCTATGGGGTGTGGAATAAGGCCAAGGCTGCCTTCTCCCTCATCTTCCTTGTGCCTTTCGGCATTGCCGGTGTGGCAGTTCCCGTTGCCACGCTGTTTGGCAGCGGGTTTTCGCCGGTCATCCTGGCGCTGGTGGGAAGTGCCATAATCCTCGTCATCATCAACGTGGTGTTCAACTACCTGCTTTCAGCGCCGACGGTGCAGGGGCGAAAGTTGCTTGACCAGATTGAAGGTTTTCGCATGTACCTGAAAACCGCCGAGGAAGACCGGCTGAATGTATTGAACCCGCCTGAAAAGACGCCGGAACTGTTCGAGCGTTACCTACCCTATGCGCTGGCGCTGGACTGCGAGAACGAGTGGAATGCGAAGTTCACGAAAGTATTGGCGGCGGCGGCATTGGCGGGGGCAACGGCACCGATCTGGTATTCGGGGCACAACTGGAACAGCGGCAGCATGGGCGGCTTTACAAATAGCCTCGGTAGCGGCCTGGCGTCCAGTGCAGCTTCGGCCGCGACGGCGCCGGGATCGAGCTCAAGTTCCGGTGGCGGATTTTCTGGCGGTGGTGGCTCATCCGGCGGTGGCGGTGGCGGTGGCGGCGGTGGCGGCTGGTAGCCGTTTACGCTTCCAGTTCTTCGCGCATCATTTCAAGTTCCAGCCATTGCTCTTCAGCCTCGTGTTTTTCGGCCTGTGCCGCCTGCAGCCTTGTCATGATCCTGTCGAAGGATTTGGGGTCGCGGGTGAAGAGGTCGGCATCGCCCAGTTTGGCTGAGAGCTTATTCAACTCGTCATCCAGTGCCTTCATCTTGGCGGGCAGGGTTTCAAGCGCGAACTTGTCCTTGAACGAGAGCTTGCGTTTGCCCAGCGGTTTGGGCGTGCGGGCGATGGCGACCTCGCGCTCGCGTTCCACCACTTTCATGTCGCGGGCATCCACGCCCGCACCGCGCTGGGCCACCATGTCGGTGTAGCCGCCTGCGTATTCGGTCCAGTTGCCATCACCTTCATACATGAGGATGGAGGTTGCCACCCGGTCGAGGAAGTCACGGTCATGGCTGACGAGTAGGATGGTGCCTTTGTAGTCGGCGAGCATTTCCTGGAGCAGGTCGAGGGTTTCGAGGTCGAGGTCGTTGGTGGGTTCGTCAAGGATGAGGAAGTTTGATGGCTTGGCAAGTTCGCGGGCAAGGATGAGGCGGGCCCGTTCACCACCGGAGAGAACGGATACGGGGGTTCGCGCCTGTTCGGGTTTGAACAGGAAGTCTTTGAGGTAGCCCACGACGTGTTTGGTTTCGCCGTTCAGGGTGACTGAACTGCCGCGGCCACCGGTGATGACATCAGCCAGCAGCGCATCGGGATTCAGGCTCTGGCGGCTCTGGTCGAGGGTAACGATCTGCAGGTTGGTGCCAAGGCGGATGCTGCCGGAATCAGGCTGTATGGCACCGGTAAGCAGTTTGATGAGTGTGGTTTTTCCCGCACCATTGGGGCCGACAATGCCCAGCCTGTCGCCACGCAGCATGAGCAGGTCAAGGTTTGAAACAATGGGGCGCTCGTCATAGGCGAGGCTGATTTTCTTGGCTTCTGCAACAAGGCGGCCGGACGCATCGCCTGATGATGCCGTAAGCCTCACCTGGCCGAGGCTGCCCACATGTTCGCGGCGTTCGCTGCGCAAGGTGCCAAGCAGGTCAACGCGGCGCACGTTGCGCTTGCGCCGTGCGGTAACGCCGTAGCGCATCCAGTGTTCTTCGGCGGCAATGCGCTGCGAGAGCTTGTGCTGCTCGATTTCCTCTTCTTCCAGCACCTTGTCGCGCCATTCCTCGAAGTAGGCAAAGCCCTGGTCCATGCGCTTGGCAGTACCCCGGTCAAGCCAAACGGTGCGGTTCGACAGGGCTTCCAGAAAGCGGCGGTCATGGCTGATCAGGATGAAGGCCGAGCGCGAGGCTTTCAGTTCCTTTTCCAGCCATTCGATGGCGGGCAGATCGAGATGGTTGGTGGGTTCATCCAGCAGCATGATGTCGGGTTCGGGGGCAAGTGTTCGGGCAAGGGCCGCGCGACGCATTTCACCGCCTGAAAGATGCGCTGGGTCTTCCTCGCCGGTAAGGCCGAGTTCATTGAGGTAGTGGCGGCAGCGGTAGGGATTGTCCATGGGGCCAAGGCCCGCCTCCACATAGTCAAGCACGGTCTTGAAGCCGGAAAAATCCGGTTCCTGGGGCAGGTAGCGCACGGTGGTTCCGGGCTGCATCCAGCGCTCGCCATCGTCGGGTTCAACGAGGCCCGCAGCGATTTTAAGAAGGGTGGATTTGCCCGAGCCATTGCGGCCCACCAGGCACATGCGCTCATCGTCGGCCAGCATCAGTTCTGTGCCATCGAGGATGGGTTTGCCGCCAAAGGTAAGCCGGATATTTTGCAGGTTCAGGAGGAGTTTTGCCATTTCAGGCGTGTGGTTAGCCGATTGTGCCCAAGTTCTCTAGCCCCTTAAATAGGCCTCTATTTCCGAAGGTGGATTGCTGGCGAAGAATTCAGGCGTGGGCAGAACGTGGGTGACCTTGCCGTTGTCGACGAAGGCGATTTTTGATGCAGCGTAACGGGCGTCCTCGGGTTGGTGGGTCACCATGAGCACGGTGAGGCCACGCTCCCTCTGGATGGCAACCAGCAGGTCAAGCATTTCACGGCGCAGTGCCGGGCCCAGGGCAGTGAAGGGTTCGTCAAGCAACAGCACGGGCCTGTCGCGCACCAGGGCACGGGCGATGGCGATGCGCTGTCGTTCACCCCCGGAGATTTCTGTGGGCCTGCGCGACCGGTAGCGGGTGAGGCCAACGCGGTCCAGGGCATCGGCAACACGGGCACGCTGCGCCTCATTGAGGGCGAGGCTTGGGGACACACCAAGGGCCACGTTGGTGAACACATCAAGGTGGGCAAAGCTGTTGTTATCCTGGAAGATCATGCTCACGGCACGCCGGTCTGGCGGAGCATGGGCCATGTCAACGCCTGCGATCCTGATGCGGCCCGACAGTAGCACTTCAAAGCCTGCAATGAGCGACAGCAATGTTGACTTGCCGGCACCGCTGGGGCCGATGACGGCCATGAATTCGTCACGCGCCACTTTCAGGTCAAAGTTCATCAGCATGGCTTCGTAACGAAAGGTAACGGCTTCAAGGCTGATCATTGGGGCTGCTCCATGTCTGGGCAAGGGTGATGAGGACGAGACAGAACGCGGTGAGGACAACGGCGGTACCAGCAGCGTCCTCCATCCGGTAGTGGCCCATCTGCACCATGATGAGAGCGGGAAGTGTGACAAAATCCTGGCTGCCAAACAGGGTGATGGCGGAGAGATCTCCCAGCGACATGATGAATGCCATGAGGAAGGCCAGGCCTAGGGGTTTGCGCAGCACGGCAAGGTCGATGAGACGCAGCCGCGTGAACCCGCTGAGGCCAAGGCTGGCGCACAGTCGGTCATGTCGCTGGCGTGACTCGACGATTGCCGGGTGCAACGGCGACCACACGAGGGGAAGTGCCATCAGCGCATTGAGCAGGATGACGAGCAGAAGGGCGTAGGAGCCCACGTCAGCTACCGGACTCAAGATAAGGAACCAGCCAGTGGCGAGAACGGCGGGTGGCAGGATTAGGGCTGCAAGGCAGGCCACGGCAATAATGTTTCGAACGGATTTGCTGTGGGTTGATGCGGCTGCACTGGCCAGGGTCCAGCCGAGGGCCAGGCTGAGGCTGGCCGAGCCCAGGCCAATGGCAAGGCTGGTGAGGGTTGCCCAAAAGAGTGCGGAGTCGGGTTGAATTCTGGTGAGACCCGCGCCCACCACATCTGCAAGGGGTGGCAGGATGATGAGCAGGGCCACAGCTATGGCTGCGGCATCACGCGCGCGCGTGGCAAAGTTATCGCCATCGTAACGCGTGACATGGGCAACGGTGCGCGGAACCACATCCATCTGCCGTGCGAACTGGCCAGCAATCAAGACCAGCACGCCGCATGTCACGAGTTGGGCTAGAGCCAGGATTGAGGCCCGGGCGGGATCAAAGTCGAGCCGCAGGGATTGATAGATGGCAACTTCAAGCGTGGTGGCCTGGGGTCCGCCGCCGAGGATGAGTACCACGGCAAAGCTTGCAGTGCAGAGCAGGAAAATCAGGCTGGCAATGCCTGCCATGGCCGACGCCAATTGCGGCCACTCGATGAGGCGAAACACCTGGCCGCTGGTGAAACCCAGTTGTGCGCCCAGCCTGAAACTTTCGGCAGGGATCGCCTCAAGCCTTGTGAGCATCAGGCGTGCCGCAAGCGGCATGTTGAAGAAGACGTGCGCCAGAAGAATGCCACTCAGGCCGTAGACCGGAAAAAGCCCGCCGAGAATACCGCTGTTTCCATAAACCCCAACGATCCCAAGAATGACAACGATGGCGGGCAATGCCAGGGGAATTGACAGCAGTTTCAAGACTAGGCTGCGACCCGGGAATTCCCGACGCGCGAGGGCGAGGGCAACCGGCAGGGCGATGGCCATGGACAGCAATGTTGAGAGGAAGGCCTGCTTCAGAGTGAAGGCCACCACGCGCGGCAGGTAGGAATCAAAGCTGGAGAAGCCGTTGGCGAGGCCGAGCCACAGCAGGGGGATGAAGCCCAAGGCAACGGCTGCCAGAATGACTCCCAGTGCCGTTGTTACCCTGAAGGCCTGCCAGTTCATTTGCTCAAGGCGTTCAGCCATTCGTCAATCCAGGTGCGGCGGTTGGCGTTCACGTCCTCGGGCGAAAACAGCAGGGTCTTCTGCGGCCTGATGATTTTACCAAAGGCTTCGGGGAGCGCTTCGTGGGTTTCTCCGGCGGGCAGCATCCAGTTGCTTGCCGGGATAAAATCCTGGAATGCCGGAGTCATCATGAATCCCAGGAATTTCTGTGCCAGCGCCTTTTCAGGTGAAGCGTCGATGAGGCCAGCCACTTCAATCTGCAGGTAGTGGCCTTCACTGAAGGGTGCGGCCTGATAGCGGGCGGATTTTTCAGTTACCATGTGATAGGCGGGAGACGTGGTGTAGGATAGCACCATGGGAACCTCGCCCTTGGTAAACAGGCCATAGGCCCCGCTCCAGCCCGGCGTGAATGTCAGGATGCGGGGCTGCAGCTTTTTCCACGCATCCGATGACTTGTCGCCATAAACAGATTTCATCCACAGCAGAAAGCCCAAGCCCGGTGTTGACGAGCGCGGGTCTTCCAGCACGATTTTCTGGGTGGGGTCACCGTTTACGAGCTCATCCAGGCTTTTGGGTGGAACCTTCATTTTCTCCGTATCGTAGATCACGGCGAAATGGGCGTAGTCGTAAGGCATGAAATAGTCATCGGTCCACGCTGCCGGGGTTTTTGCCAGGGCCTTGTCAACGCCGTGCCTGCCGAACAATCCGGTGCCAGTGGCTTCCGCCGTAAGGCTGGTATCAAGGCCAAGAACCACGTCTGCCTTGGTGTTGGCACCCTCGAGCTTCAACCGGTTGAGCACGGCGACGCCATCACCCAGGCCCACCCATTCAACCGTGCAATCGCAGGTCTTTTCGAAGGATTCCTTGATTTTCGCACCCGGGCCCCATTCCGAGACGAAGCTTTCATAGGTGTAAACGGTGAGGGTTTCCTTGGCTTGCGCCATGGCGGAAAGGCCCAACAGGGCCAGCAACGTAACAAACAGCTTTGACATTCTTCCTCCACTACAGTTTCAAATCGGATGGAGGATTGGAACCTGGCTTGCAAGTTCCGCCCGCAATCCCTCCGCCGGCATAATCCGGATCAGGTTCAGCGGGTTGGAACACAAGGTTCCTCTCAGCCGCATGTGGCGGCACCCCGTTGAGAGCAAGCACAGAGGTAAACTTATCAGGGTGCGCATTCAAGTTCTTTTTGCTACACGGTCGCCATGACCCGTTTCACAATACTCCTTGGTGGCGACCTCGTTGTTACCCCGCGGTTGCGCCGGCAGATAGCAGGTGCACGCTTCATTGCGGCCGACAGTGGCATGAAACATGCCCGCATGCTGGGCGTTGTACCTGAACTTTGGGTGGGGGATTTTGACAGCGCAGGTTCCGAGTTGCTGCTGGACTATGCCGAAGTACCCCGCCAGGCCTATCCCACCGACAAGGATGCAACCGACGGCGAGATCGCGGTTCAGGAAGCCTTGAAACTGGGGGCGACCGAGATCATCCTGCTGGGCAGCTTTGGCGGCCAAGCGGACCATGCGACGGCGCATCTGGCAATGGCCCTGCAACTTGCCCAGGAGGGTATTGGCTGCCTTTTGTCGAATGGCGAGACGGAAGGCTATCCATTGGTTGCGGGCAATCACGCATTTGACCTTGCAGCGGGTAGCCGTTTCAGCGTGGTGCCGTGGAGCGATGTTTCAGGCTTCTCGCTTGCCAACGTCAAGTGGCCGTTAAATGATGTTCCACTCGTGCTGGGGTCCAGCTTTACTATGTCCAACGTGGCGCTTGGCCGGGTGTCGCTTGCAATTGCTGCCGGTATTGCAGTCGCCTTTGCCTCGCCTACGGCCGTGGACTGACGAACCATGCAGCTCACCATCGAGAATTTGAATTGGCGTGGCGAAGGGGTGAGTGGCGACCAGGTTTTTCGTCACGTGCTGGCGGGCGAAGTTGTGGAGAGCGCCAGCGGCCGCATTGTGCTGGCGTCGCCCGACAGGATTGATGCCTTCTGCAAGTATTACGCCCGCTGCGGCGGCTGCCAGTTGCAGCACTGGCAACTTGAACCCTACCGCGCGTGGAAAATGGACCTGGTCCAATCGGCATTCGCCCGGCGTGGCATCATGACGAAAATAGACAAGATGATCGACGCGCATGGGGCAGGGCGCAGGCGTGTCAGCCTGCATATGCGAAAGAATGAAGGTGTGGTGACGGCGGGCTTCATGGCGGCGCGCAGCCATGAGCTTATTGATATCGACCGCTGCCCCATCCTGGTGCCGATGCTGGACAGCGCAACCGACATTGCCCGCAAGCTTGGCAACCGGCTGGGCGATTGCGATGTTGCGATCACGGCGGCCGACAACGGACTGGACGTGGCCGTTAAAGTCGAGCGTAAGATTGCCGACGAGCAGCTGCCAAAGCTGGCTGGCCTTGTTGCCGAATTGAAACTCCTG
>JANMKJ010000396.1:0-4462 GCA_031371945.1 Rhodobiaceae bacterium | reverse complement strand
ACGGTTGGCGACTTCATTGCGGAGCCCCTGCCACCCATCGATTTCGGCCGTATTGCGGCACAAAACGCCAAGCAGGTGATCGTGCAGAAGGTGCGCGACGCCGAGCGCGAGCGCATGTATGACGAATTCAAGGATCGCATTGGCCAGATCGTCAACGGTACGGTTAAGCGTGTTGAGTATGGCAACGTGATTGTTGATCTGGGCCGAGGCGAAGCCATTGTGCGGCGCGACGAAGCGCTGCCGCGTGAAACCTTCCGTCCTGGTGACCGGGTTCGGGCTTATGTGTTTGACGTGCGCCGCGAACAACGTGGGCCGCAGATTTTCCTCAGCCGCACCCATCCTGAATTCATGTCCAAGCTGTTTGGCCAGGAAGTTCCTGAAATCTACGATGGCATCGTGGACGTTGTCTCGGTTTCACGCGACCCGGGTTCACGGGCCAAGATTGCCGTGCGTTCCAAGGATGGATCCATTGATCCCGTCGGCGCCTGCGTTGGTATGCGGGGCTCGCGTGTGCAGGCCGTGGTAAACGAGCTGCAGGGTGAAAAGATCGACATCATTCAATGGTCGCCGGATGTGGCAACCTTTGTGGTGAACGCGCTGGCACCAGCCGAAGTTGCCAAGGTGGTTCTGGATGAAGAAGCCGAGCGTATTGAAGTTGTGGTTCCGGATGACCAGCTATCACTGGCAATCGGGCGTCGCGGCCAGAACGTCAGGCTTGCCTCCCAACTTACGGGCTGGGACATTGACATCATGACGGAAGCCGAGGAATCCGAGCGCCGCCAGAAGGAATTCACCGCCCGTACGGCCCGCTTCATCGAAGCGCTGGATGTGGACGAGACACTGGCCCAGTTGCTGGCGTCCGAGGGCTTCGATACGGTGGAAGAAATTGCCTTTGTTGATTTGAACGACATTGCGTCCATCGACGGCCTTGACGAGCAAACCGGCGAAGAGCTGCAGAACCGTGCGCGGGAATATCTGGAGCGCTTTGCCACCGAACAGGATGCACGCCGGGTCGAACTTGGTGTTTCCGATGATTTGAAGTCATTTGAGGCCTTGACCCCTGCCATGCTGGTGGCTCTCGGCGAGGCCGGTATCAAGACTCTGGAGGATTTGGCCGACTGCGCCACTGACGACCTGACGGGTTGGACCGAGCGTAAGGGTACGGAAAGTGTCAAGCACAAGGGAGCGTTCTCCGGCCTTGAAGTGTCAGCAGCTGACGCGGAACGGCTTGTGATGGCGGCCCGCGTCAAGATGGGCTGGATTGAGGCTGCTCCAGAAGTAGAAGCAGAACCTGTGGCCGAGGCCGAGGCATAAGACCTGGAGGCCCATGAACGCCGAACTGGATTTAGACTTGACGGAGCGCATGTGCATCCTCACCCGCGAGGTAAAGGACGAAGACGCACTGGTGCGCTTCGTGCGCAGTCCGGACGGCCAGGTCGTACCGGATTTGCAACGAAAGTTGCCGGGACGAGGGGTCTGGGTCACGCTCGCCCGCGACAAGGTTAACGAGACGGTTAAGAAAAACCTGTTTTCGAGGGGGTTTGCCACGGAAACCAAAGCTGCGCCGGAACTTGCTGATCTGGTTGGGGATTTACTGCGGAAATCGGCACTTTCCACGTTTTCCCTGTGCAAGAAGGCGGGTTTGGCGGTGGCGGGCAATAGCAAGGTCGAGGACATGGTGAGCAAGGGCCGGGCCCAGTTGATCATCCACGCGGCGGAAGCAGCACCCGACGGGCGGGGCAAAATCGACAAATTGGCCGCCCCGGGGGTTAAAGTGATTAATATTTTTCAAGTTGATGAATTGGATTTAGCTTTTGGGCGATCAAATGTGATACATGCTGCGGTGGCGCGGGGTAAGCTTGCAGAAAAGCTTCTACTGGCCGTGCAGCGGATTGAGATGTATGACGCTCATTCGGAGCGTCTTGTAACTGAAGAGAGAGCATGAACGATACAAACGATAATAATGATGTGAAAACCGGTGCTGCCCGTACCGGCGGCGGAACCTTGACCCTGAAGCGGCCTTCAGCCACTGAGCAAAGCAAGGTCAAGCAGAGCTTTTCACACGGGCGTACCAAGACCGTTGTTGTAGAAACCAAGCGCAAACGCTTCGGTGACGACAAGCCGGCCGTGGCCGACGCCAAGCCGCTCTTCCAGGTTCAGCCCAAGGTTTCAGCCCCCGCCGTAGCACCCAAACCCACACCCAGTGCCCGTTCTGGCGTGGTCTTGCGGACCCTGTCGGCCGAGGAAAAAGAGGCCCGTGACCGCGCCCTTGCCGGATCGCGCGTGCGTGAAGCTGAGGAACGCAAATACCAGGAAGAAGAAGCGCTGCGCCGCAAGGAGCATGACGCCAAAGATCTGAAAGACCGTGAAGCGGCAGCCAAGCGCAAGCTTGAGGATGACGCGCGCCACAAGGCTGAGGAAGACGGTCGCCGCAAGGCGGAAGAAGCCGCCAAGAAGCTGGCGCCAAAAACGCCTGCACAGGTTGACCGCGAAGAGGAAGAAGAGGCCCGTTCGAAATCACGCGGCAGTGCTGGTGTCGTCAAGCGCAAGATTGAAGTGCCCGCACCCACCCGTACCAAGGTTGACGCTGACAAGCGCCGTGGCCGCCTCACCGTTACAAATGCGCTTGCCGAAGATGAGGATCGCAACCGGTCCGTTGCCGCTTTCAAGCGCCGCACCGAGCGCCTGAAAAAGCAGGCGCAGGGCTTCCAGATGCCAACCGAAAAGATGACGCGTGAAATCATCATTCCGGAAGCCATTACCATTCAGGACCTTGCCAACCGCATGGCTGAGCGGGCCGTGGACATCATCAAGATCCTGATGAAGCAGGGCCAGATGCACACGATCAATGATGTGATCGATGCCGACACGGCACAGATCATTGCCGAAGAACTCGGCCACCGGGTGAAGCGGGTATCGGAATCGGATGTGGTTGAAGGCCTTTCGGCGGAAACAGATTCGGCTGAGCAGCTCATCACCCGCCCGCCGGTTGTCACCATCATGGGTCACGTCGACCACGGCAAGACCTCGTTGCTCGATGCCATTCGCAAAACGAACGTGGTGTCAGGGGAAGCCGGTGGCATTACCCAGCACATTGGTGCCTATCAGGTGGCGACAAAGAACGGCCTCGTGACCTTTATCGACACACCTGGCCACGAAGCGTTCACGTCCATGCGCCAGCGTGGTGCGAAGGCTACCGACATTGTTGTCCTGGTGGTTGCTGCCGATGATGGCGTGATGCCGCAAACGGTGGAAGCCATCAGCCATGCACGCGCCGCTGGTGTTCCGATCATTGTTGCCATCAACAAGATCGACAAGCAGTCGGCCAACCCGAATAAAGTGCGCACCGAACTGCTGCAGCATGAGATCGTGGTTGAAGGCATGGGCGGTGATACGCTCGACGTTGAAGTGTCCGCCATGAAAGGCACAAACCTCGAAAAGCTGCTGGATTCAATCCTTTTGCAGGCTGAAGTGCTTGATCTCAAGGCCAATCCGAACCGTGAGGCCTCGGGTCTCGTGGTGGAAGCCCAGCTTGACAAGGGCCGGGGTCCCGTGGCCACCGTTCTGGTGCAGCGCGGCACCTTGCGGCTTGGTGATATCTTTGTTGCAGGCTCGGCCTGGGGCCGGGTTCGTGCGCTGATCAACGACAAGGGCGAGCACATCAAGGAAGCAGGACCTTCAACCCCGGTTGAAGTGCTGGGCTTGAGCTCGGCGCCGGAAGCCGGCGACCAGTTCGACGTGGTGCCTAATGAAGCCCGTGCCCGTGAGATCACCGACTACCGTGAACGCAAACGCCGTGACAGCCGTGGCACAACAGTTGTCCGTTCGTCGCTTGAACAGATGATGAGCCAGCTTTCACAGGCGGGCCGCAAGGAATTTCCTATTCTGGTCAAGGCTGACGTGCAGGGATCTGCAGAAGCTATTGTGCAGGCTTTGGAAAAAATCGGCAACGACGAGATCCGTTCGCGCGTGGTGCATTATGCAGTGGGCGGTATCAACGAGTCAGACATTGGCCTTGCAACCGCATCTGGTGCAGTGGTGCTGGGCTTCAATGTGCGCGCCTCGGGCCAGGCGCGCGATGCGGCGGAACGTGCCGGCATCGAAATCCGCTACTACAACATCATTTACGATCTCGTGGATGACATCAAGGCCGCCATGTCGGGCAAGCTCGCACCGGAATTGCGCGAAACCTTCCTCGGCAACGCCAAGATTTTGGAAGTGTTCAACATCACCAAGGTTGGCAAGGTGGCGGGTTGCCAGGTGACGGAAGGCAACGTGCAGCGCGGTGCCAAGGTTCGCCTGGTGCGCGACAACGTGGTTATTCATGAAGGTACGCTTTCGACGCTCAAGCGCTTCAAGGACGAAGTCAAGGAAGTGCAGACCGGCCAGGAATGCGGCATGGCGTTTGAAGGCTACCAGGACATGCGTGCCGGTGACGTGATCGAATGCTTCCGGGTTGAGA
>JANMKJ010000391.1:0-2699 GCA_031371945.1 Rhodobiaceae bacterium | reverse complement strand
GCATGGGATCTGCACGACCTTCATCGCCTTCAGTATTTTGACCACGGCGACGAGGGCAGAACCCGGGGCTGGCGCTCAATCCATGTCACCGATGGCGACCATCCCTACATGGACAAATGGTGGGTGCCAGGCTTGCAGATTGGTTACGAACACACCTTCATCCACCAGGTGGCCGATTTCCTCAATGGCATTGACGGCGGTGAGCTTGCAGCCCCCACATTCAGGGACGCTCTGGCAACCGACCTGGTGACCGACGCTGTGCTCAAATCCGCACACAACGGCCAGTGGGAAAGTGCAAAAGGCTAAGAATTAGGCAATGTTCCGCCGCACACTGAATAATTCCAAAAAATATGCGTCGGTTCGTTGATAGGCGTCTTGCAAATTAAGAAAGACACGATAGTCTCTCGGAAAAAATACAGCCCGTAACGGGCGGACAGGGAATGGGAATGACAGGAAACAAACACCTCGCATTGCGTTTGTCAGGGATCTCGAAATCCTATGGCAAGGTGCGGGCACTGGAAGGCCTCTCCTTTGACGTGGCCGCCGGGCGTTTCTTTGTCCTGTTCGGGCCGAGTTCCGTGGGCAAGACTACCGCCTTGCGCACCATAGCCGGTCTGGTGCGCCCCGATTCAGGCCGCCTTGAAATTGATGGCAGGGATTTCACCAACGAGCCCATCATGGGCCGCGGCGTGTCCATGGTATTCCAGTCCTTTGCGCTTTATCCGCACCTCACGGTTTTTGAAAACCTCGCCTATCCCCTGCGCGAGGAAAAAGTGGCCTCGGCTGACATCACCAAGCGCGTCAATGAAACGGCAGCCATGCTGAAACTGTCGCACCGGCTGGAGCGCAAGCCCAATACCCTGTCGGGCGGTGAGCAGCAGCGTGTGGCCCTCGGCCGCTCGCTCATCCGCCATCCGAAAATTCTCCTGCTTGATGAACCCCTCACCAACCTCGACGCCAAACTCCGCCATGACATGCGCGCCGAGTTGAAGCGCCTGCACCGCCAGTTCGGCATGACAATTGTTTACGCAACGCCCGACGAGCTCGAGGCGCTGTCGATGGGTGAGGAAATTGCCGTGATGCGTGACGGCGCGGTTGTCCAGCGCGGCACGCCGGAAGAACTGTATGAGCGCCCGGCCAACACCTACGTGGCGGGTAAGATCGGTTCACCGCACATGAACATGCTGAAGGCAACCGTTGGCAAGGATGCCAAGTCATTTGAAACCGCACTCGGCAATTTGGCACCAAAGCTGGTGCGCAAGACGGCGAGTGCCGGTGAAGCAGCGCTGATCGGCATAAGGCCCAATGACATTCGCCTGGCCATCAAGGGCGAGAAGTCGATTGCCTCCAAGGTGCGTCTGCTGGAGCCCCTGGGCGACATTACAATCGTTTCCGTCGAGGCGGGCAAGGAGATGCTGCGCATGGTCCTGCCGGAAGCCAAGGCCACTGCAATCAAGATTGGCGATCCCGCAGCGATTGTCATCAACCCGAACGATATTCACATCTTCCGCGCCGCCAGTGGGCAGGTCATGACCTGACGCAAAGCAGCAAGAAGCAAGCCGTTTAACAATGGGAGAAAACCTGAAATGACTATGATGACGAAGTTGAAATGGGGTGCGGCGGCGTTTAGCCTTGCCACCCTCATGTCGGTTGGCGGCGCTACACTCGCCTCCGCCGAAGACGTGACGCTCACCATGGCTGTGCCGGATTGGCCGCCAACCCGCGTCATGAAGAAAATGTTCGACGAGCAGTACAAGTCAAAGACCGGCAACAACGTGAAGCTGGAAGTTGACTTCATTCCCTGGCCAGACTTCTACACCCGCGTCAACGCTTCACTCACCTCGGGCGAGCAGAAGTATAACTTCGCCGTGTCGGATTCCCAGTGGCTCGGCGCATTCGTTGAAGGCGGCTACTTCCGCAAGGTCAACGACCTGATCGATGCCGATCCTGAGCTGAAGAAGACGATGGATGACATGCATCCAGCGCCATTGACCGCTTATTCCACCTATCCGAACTCGACGCCAAACTACTATGGCTTCCCGCAGTTCCCTGACGTTCTGGTGACCTATGGCCGCTCGGATGTTCTGTGCAACGACGAGGAGCAGAAGAACTTCATGGCGAAGTTCAACAAGAAGCTGCCTTGCACCGGTGAAGAAATCGACCAGATGAGCTGGGAAGATTTCGAAAACGTTGGAAAGTTCTTCCAGCGCAAGAAGGGTGAAATGCTGATGGGCAAGCCTGCCGACGATGACTTCTATGGCATCGCTTTCCAGGCCGGCAAGGGTTACGACTTCTCATCCATGCAGATCAACGGCTTCATCTGGCAAGAAGGTGGCGACACCTGGAACGAAACCAAGCAGCCCGATGGACAGGCTGAAGGCGTTGTAAACTCACCCCAGGCGATCGGTGCCCTCGAGCACTACCTGCGCCTCATTCAGTACATGCCACCGGTTGCCAAAACCGGCACCATGGACATCTTCAAGTCGGACGAACTGTTCCGCGAAGGCAAGGTGGCTATGAACGTGGACTGGATTGGCTTGGGCGAAGCATCGCTTGATCCAAAAACCTCCAAGGTGTCTGACAAGCTGGTATTCGGCCTCGCACCTGGAACGCCTGGACCCGATGGCTAGCTTATCCGTTGGTCAAACATCGGAGGCCAGCCATTCGTGCTGACCACATGGACAACCCCAACCCAGTTG
>JANMKJ010000371.1:0-2693 GCA_031371945.1 Rhodobiaceae bacterium | reverse complement strand
GCTCAACCTGTTTTGGACGAAGACCAGTGGAAGGACTTGCAGGCAATCTGCCGTTAGGCCCGCGTGATCTTTTCTGCACCACCCATAAGGGGCCGCAAAACGTCAGGAATTGTAACGCTTCCGTCGTCATTCTGGTAATTCTCGAGAATGGCTACCATGGTGCGGCCGACCGCAAGGCCAGAGCCATTGAGCGTATGGACATAACGTGGCGCTTTCCCATCGGCCGGCTTGAACCTTGCATCCATGCGGCGCGCCTGAAACTCACCAAACTGGGAGCAGGATGAAATTTCGCGATAAGCATTTTGCCCGGGGAGCCACACTTCAATATCGTAGGTCTTGGCCGAACCAAAACCCATGTCACCCGTGCATAAAACAATCGTCCGGAACGCCAGTTTCAACTGTTTCAATACTTCTTCAGCGCAGCCCAGCATGCGGCTGTGTTCGGCTTCAGCCTGTTCAGGCGCTACAATTGAAACCAGTTCCACCTTGGAAAACTGGTGCTGGCGGATCATGCCGCGCGTATCCCGGCCAGCGGCTCCGGCTTCTGCCCGGAAACAGGGCGTATAGGCCGTCATGCGGATGGGAAGTTCTTTCTCCTCAAGCACCTTCTCGCGCACGATGTTGGTGAGCGATGCCTCGGCCGTTGGAATAAGCCAATGGCCTGATGTGGTCTGGAACAAATCTTCCTTGAATTTTGGCAATTGGCCTACACCGTACATGGCATCATCCCGCAGCATGAGCGGGGCATAAACCTCCGTGTAGCCGTGTGTCCCGGTGTGCAGATCGACCATGAACTGGCCAAGGGCCCGCTCGAGCTTTGCAAGCTGGCCCTTCAGAATGACAAAGCGGGCACCTGACAGCTTCGCCGCCGTTTCAAAATCCATGAGACCCAGCCACTCGCCAATGTCAAAGTGCTGGCGCGGCTCAAAATTGAACTGGGGCTTTTCACCCCACGCATGGAGCTCGACATTGTCATGCTCGTTCTTGCCCACGGGAACACCCGTCATCGGAATATTGGGAATGACGGACAGCGCATCGCTGAGCTGCTGGGTCAAATTCCTCTCGGTCTCCTCGCCGGTTGAAATGAAGTCTTTCAAGCCGGCAACTTCAATCTTCAAGGTTTCAGCCCGCGCCTTGTCGCCAGCCTTCATGGCATCGCCAATTTCCTTCGACAAGGCGTTGCGCCGCCCCTGCGCATCCTGCAGCTTTTGAATGTGATCCCGTTTTGCAGCGTCGAGCTTGAGCAGGTCGACCGACATGGGACCAAGCCCGCGCAACGCCAGCCCCTGGTCAAATGCTACGGGGTTGTCCCTGATGGTTTTAATGTCATGCATCGGCAGCGTCCTTGGCGGCTTCCGCCTTTTTCCGCCGCTTCTCCAGAATGCGTACAGCAAAAACGGCAATTTCATAAAGGGCCATAAGTGGGATGGCCATGGCAATCATCGAAATTGGATCAGGCGGGGTAATAACAGCAGCCACTGCACAGACGCCAACCACTGCAAAGCGGCGTCCCTTGGTCAGCATTTCAACCGTAACCACCCCAATCTGGCCCAGCAGGGTCAGGATCACCGGCAATTGGAACGTCAGGCCAAATGCCAGTATGAGCGTCATCACAAAATCAAGATAAGCCTCGACATCGGGCATCAGCTGGATTGCCGCACTCCCATTGTCGCCCGTCGATGCGGCGAGATTATAGAAGAAGTGGATGGCAAACGGCAGCAGCATGAAATACACCATCGCTGCGCCGAGCACGAAGAAAACAGGCGTGGCAATAAGGTAGGGAAACAGTGCGGCCCGCTCGTTCCTGTAAAGTCCGGGGGCCACGAAGCGATAGAGTTGGGTGGCAATAAGCGGAAACGACACGAACATGCCGCCAAACATGGCGATCTTCAGCTTGACGAGAAACACGCCGAGCAACCGGGTTGATATCAATCCAACATCCTGCCCAGTGCCCCATTTAAAGGGAAGGATGAGGAGGTGCAGAATTTCCGATGAAAAGAAAAATGAAACCAGCAGTGCTACGGCAAATCCGGCCACACAGTAGATCAGCCGGGTTCGCAGCTCTATCAAATGCTCAATGAGCGGCGCTTCGGAAGCGTCAATATCTTCCTTCGTCATGATTTCGGCGCTTCATCCGCAGCATCAAAGTACTGGTCGAAATCATTATTCTTGGGAGACGCACTCAATCCAATATCGTTTTTGATAGTCGCCATCGGGTTTCCAGACTTGAGCGCTGCCAAATCTTTTTTCACGTCCTCCAGGCCTGCGTCTTTCATCGCTGAATCGACATGGCCCTGGAACTCACGTGACATCCCACGAACCTTCGTCATCATGCGGCCAAAACCGCGCAGGACTTTAGGCAAGTCCTTGGGCCCAATCACGATGATCGCAATCAGGGCAAGTACAAACATCTCGGAATAGCCGACGCCAAAGTCAAACATGTGCCTTCAAGCCTTTTGAAAGTCTTAGGTCTTGACCTTTTTTGTCGTGGCTTTCACCGTCGTAGCTTTCACCGCAGGTTCAGCCGTCTTTTCCAGGGTTTTCACATCTTCGTCCACAGCATCTTCAACTGGATCATCTGCCATGCCCTTTTTGAAGCTCTTGATGCCCTTGGCAACGTCACCCATCAGGTCTGAAACTTTGCCCTTGCCGCCAAAAACGACCATCACGACAACGAGCAAGAGAACCCAATG
>JANMKJ010000362.1:0-1654 GCA_031371945.1 Rhodobiaceae bacterium | reverse complement strand
ACTCTCCGTTCTCAAATTCAAGACCGAGGATGAGGCGGTGATATTGGCCAATGCTACCAAGTATGCGTTTGCCGCAGGCGTGTTCACTCAGAATTTGGGCCGTGCTCACCGCCTGGTAAAAAAGGTCAGGGCAGGGGTGGTTTGGGTGAATACCTACCGTGCAGTTTCCCCCATTGTGCCGTTTGGCGGCAATGGCCATACAGGTTTTGGCCGCGAAAGCGGCATGGATGCAATACGTGACTACACCCGCACGAAATCAGTTTGGATCAACACGTCGGATGTACCGATGGCAGATCCCTTTGTCATGAGGTGACCATGAGAACGGCTTTAATAACCGGCGGTGCCCAGGGCCTGGGTGCAGCCATCGCCCAGAAGTTCCTTAGTGACGGTTTTTCCGGCGTGCTGTTGGTTGACCGCAACGCTGAAAGGCTTGCGGCCACGCAAAAGCGGATTGGGAAATCAGCCGAGACTTACGTGGGCGATCTCGCGGATGATGCCACGCCAGCCGCGGCCGTGGCGAGGGCTATCGAATGCTTCGGCAGGCTGGATGTAGTGGTGAACGCCGCAGGAAATACTGAACGCTGCGGCATTGCCGACACCACGCCGGATGCGTTCCACCGGCTTTTCGACGTGAATGTAAAAGCGCCGTTGCTGATGATGCAGGCGGCTGCTCCTCATATGATTGCTGCCAAGTCTGGTGTGGTCATCAATGTGGCCAGCATGCTGGCTCACGGTGGCCCGCCAAACCTTGCAACCTACGCCGCGTCGAAATCCGCCCTGATGACCTTGTCGCGCAGTGCAGCCAATACTTTCAAGCGTGATGGCATCCGGGTTTTCTGCATCAACCTTGGCTGGGCGCTGACGGATGGTGAGCACGAACTGCAAACCGGCTTTCACAAGTTACCCCAGGATTGGGCAACCCAGATCGGCGAGCGCATGCCGTTTGGCCGCTTGATTACAGCAGATGATGTGGCAGGTGTTTGTGCCTTCCTTGTGTCACCACCCGCCCAGATGATGACAGGCGCCGTCATCGACTACGAGCAAATGCCGCTCGGAACTTTTGACGTTCACCCCGCCCTCAGCCCGTAGCGCCCGCTTCCTTCAGGCTCCACTCCCGGAATGCCTTCACCATGGGAGCATCCGCCGTATCAAGCGGTGATATCACGTGGTAGGCAAATTGCATTGGAGCCCTGAGTGATAGCTCAAACGGCTTCACCAGCCGCCCCTGCGCCAGATCCTCGGCCACCAGATTGGAATCTCCGAGTGCTACTCCCTGGCAAT
Organism: Rhodobiaceae bacterium; assembly: GCA_031371945.1. Classification (GTDB taxonomy): domain Bacteria; phylum Pseudomonadota; class Alphaproteobacteria; order Rhizobiales; family Aestuariivirgaceae; genus Aestuariivirga. The sequence goes on along the minus strand of JANMKJ010000362.1, from coordinate 373 downwards.
CAATGGCAGCCTGGACAGCGAGAGACGTTTGGCTGAAATGCAGTCCGCGGGCATCGTCAAAATCGCGAATTCCGGCAGCCAGCATCCACATCCGCCAGTTCGGCCACGGTAGCCCTTGCGCTTCCCAATCCAGATGGATGAGCTGGTGGTGGAGCAGGTCGCGCGGCGTGTTCAATGGTTTGGCTTTGGTGATCAGTTTGGGGCTGCAAACCGGAAACACCCGCTCACGGAACAACAGGTCCGACCGCAAGCCCGGATATTTCCCGTCACCAAAGCGAATGGCAATATCAACATCATCCCGGTCGAAATCAAGAACACTGGCAGAGACATCGATGCGCACATCGGCTCCGGGTACTGTGGCGAGGAACCGATC
>JANMKJ010000351.1:0-3241 GCA_031371945.1 Rhodobiaceae bacterium | reverse complement strand
GTGATGATGGATGGTTCGCTCAAGGAAGACGGCAAGACCGCTGCCGACTACAAGTACAACATGGGCATCACCAAGCGGGTCACCGACATGGCCCATTGGGGTGGTGTTTCGGTTGAGGGCGAACTCGGCGTTCTGGGGTCGCTTGAATCGGGAGGCGGCGAACAGGAAGATGGCCACGGCCTTGAAGGGGCGGTGAGCCATGACCAGCTTCTGACCAACCCGCAGGAAGCGGTTCAATTCGTGAAGGATACCCACGTGGATGCTCTGGCGGTTGCCATGGGCACCAGCCACGGCGCTTACAAATTCAGCCGCAAGCCTGATGGTGCGGTATTGGCCATGAACGTCATTGAGGAAATCCACCGCCTGCTGCCAAATACCCATCTGGTGATGCACGGTTCATCTTCGGTGCCGGAAGACCTGCAGGAGATCATCAACAAGTTTGGTGGCCAGATGAAGCCAACCTGGGGCGTTCCCGTGGCTGAAATCCAGCGCGGCATCAAGCATGGCGTGCGCAAGATCAACATTGATACGGACAATCGCATGGCGCTTACGGGTGCTATCCGCAAGGTTCTCATGGAAAATCCAAGCGAGTTTGACCCGCGCAAATACCTGAAGCCTGCCATGGACGCCATGAAGAAGTTGTGCACCCAGCGTTTCAACGAATTTGGAACGGCGGGGAATGCGGAAAAAATCAGCGTGCTGTCAGTTGCGGAAATGGCCAAGCGCTACAAGGCCGGAAGCCTCGATCCGAAGTTTGCGTAAGGTCTGCGATCTCACACACCGTTAACTCCCAGAGGCTCCCATGTTGACAGCTTTCAATCCACCGGCGATTGCGGCTCCCGCCTCGCGCTACAGTCATTGTGTGGAAGTCACAGGAGCTTCGCGCTGGCTTTATATTTCAGGCCAGGTGGGTGTGGCGCCGGATGGCACGGTGCGCGAGGGCATGGCGGCACAACTCGATCAATGCTTTGCCAATATCGATGCAGCACTTCTTGCGGCCAGGATGAGCAAGGAAAATCTGGTGAAGATTACTGTCTACGTCACAGTCGGTGGCGCTGACTCACTCAACGCCTACCGCACGCGCCGCGACCACTGGATTGACAGCACGGGCCATGCACCTGCGGGAACCTACGTTGTGGTAAGCGAACTGGCGAGCCCCAAGTTCGTGGTTGAGGTGGAGGCGATCGCAGCGGAGTAACGACTGTGGAGTAACTGCCATGGAGGAGGCCTCGCGATGAACATGACTTTAGCCTTTGCCTTCGGTGTGGCCGCATGCGCGGTATTGCCCGCCGCTGCGTTGGCCGAAACGGTGGTGAAGCGCGAGGCGCTCTACGACGTGGCGCTCGACATGGACAGGGATGGCAAGATGGACCGTGCCATGCTGGTTCTGGTAGGACCGGGACGCACGGATTTTGATGAGTTGACGAAGGAACGATATGGCGTTGGCGAAGGTGAACGCGTCGATCTCCATGTGTATCTGGGTGCCGGCGATGTAACGCCTGATGTTTCGCAAAAGCCATCTTTCACCAAGCAGAACATTGTCGATTTGGAGCGAACCAATTGGGTGCTTCAACCCGAAGCCAGGGGCCAAGGATCACTCGTTATTTCCGCCGCTTATGGGTGGGGTGCACGGAAATCCATGGGTGACAGCATCACCATCATTTACCGTGACGGCAGCCTGCAGGTTGCGGGCTACACGCTGGATTGGGAATGGGCTACGGAGGTGAATGAGCCGGAGTTTGATGTGAAAACGAGTGATGGCATCTGTGACATCAACTTCCTTTCCGGCAGGGGCGATGTTTCTTTCAATGGCGACGCAAAAAAACCACTCAAGGGAAAATTCAAAGCGGTTTCGCTTGCTGACTGGTCAGCGAAGACACGCCCCATGATTTGCGATTCAATGATGTCGCTGGCGATTGATCGCAGCGTCAAGAATTGAATTTCTGCCATAGGTGCCTGTTGGCAAAAGACTGGCCGGAACCCTGCTTCAGATAGCGCTCAAAGTTTTTGGCCTTGCGCTGCTGGTCGAAAGCGAAGTGTGCCACGATTTTCCACGGCCTGTGTTCATTGGTGCAGGTTGATTTGCCCGCGTTGTGGTCGGCGAGTTTCACATCAATTTCCCTGCTGGTGATGCCGATAAACCGATGGGTTGAATCGAACTCGCTCTGCAAGAGATATACGTAATTCATAATTTCCCCCGTTTCGTCCCGCCCAGCGTAGCTTCAGCCAGGCGGGGTGGTGATCTCGACGTGATTCGAACACGTGACCCCCGGTTTAGGAAACCGGTGCTCTATCCAGCTGAGCTACGAGACCATAGCACCTTCATACTTTTGCCAGCCCCAAAAGAAAAGGCCCGGGTTGGTTCCCGGGCCTGTTTGTTTGACGCCTGCTAGTTCTGGAAATTTATGCGGCTTCTTCGGCGGCCTCGGCTGCTTCTTCAGCGGCCTTTTCACCGGCGGCCTGGGCGCGCTTGGCATTCTTGGCAAGGAACTCGGAAAGTTCCTTGACCGATTGATCATCGTCAATCTTGCGGACGGCTGCAAGTTCACGGGCCATGCGCAGCAAGGCCTGTTCGAAGAGCTGGCGTTCCGAGTAAGACTGCTCTGGCTGGCGGTCTGAGCGGTAGAGATCACGCACCACTTCGGCCACGGCAATCAGGTCGCCGGAGTTGATCTTTGCATCATATTCCTGGGCGCGACGCGACCACATGGTGCGCTTGATACGGGCGCGGCCACGGATGACTTTCATGGCGTGTTCAATAAGGCCACGGTCGGCCAAGCGGCGCATGCCCTTTTGCTCGGCACGGTTGGTTGGCACCTTGAGGCGAAGTTTCTCACGCTCGAAATCGACGATGTAAAGCTCGAGCTTTGACCCGGCAATCTCCTGCTCCTCGATGGCGGTAATCTTGCCAACGCCATGGGCGGGATAGACCACAAGTTCACCGATCTTGAACGACAATTTCTTGGGCAGCACGGGGGCTGCAGCGACGGGAGCCTTGGGGGCCACGGGGGCAGCTGCAACGGGGGCAGGCTTTGCCACCACGGGTGCCACGGCCACGGGCGTTTGGGCTGCGATGGCTGACTTTACAGTGCCGGTAACCTTGGTGAAGGCCGGCTTCTTGGCCACGGGCTTTGCAACCGGCACAACCTTGGCCTTGGCGACAGGCTTCTTGGCGACGACCGGCTTTTTAGGGGCGGGTTTGGCTTTGGCCACGACCTTATGCTTCACCGCAGCCTTGGCC